>CAYFSN010000024.1:0-12950 GCA_964345845.1 uncultured Christensenella sp. | reverse complement strand
TTTACATTGAGAGCAAGACCGGCATCAAATTCGCTGATGTGGCCGGGCAGGAGGAAGCGAAGGAAGCGCTGAGCGAAATCGTGGACTTTCTGCACAACCCGGCCAAGTACACCGCGGTTGGCGCCGTAATGCCAAAGGGCGCCTTACTGGTGGGCCCGCCGGGCACGGGCAAAACGCTGCTGGCCAAGGCCGTGGCGGGGGAGGCGAACGTGCCGTTTTTCTCCATCTCCGGCAGCGAGTTTGTGGAGATGTTCGTGGGCATGGGCGCCGCCAAGGTGCGCGACCTGTTTAAGCAGGCGCAGGAAAAGGCGCCGTGCATTGTGTTTATCGACGAAATTGACACCATCGGCAAGCGCCGCGACCAGGGCAACCTGCCCGGCGGCAACGACGAGCGCGAGCAGACGCTGAACCAACTGCTCAGCGAAATGGATGGCTTTGACGGCACCAAGGGCGTGGTGCTGCTGGCTGCCACCAACCGCCCTGAGGTGCTGGACCCGGCGCTGCTGCGTCCGGGCCGGTTTGACCGCCGCATCCCGGTGGAACTGCCGGACTTGCAGGGCCGTGTGGCCATATTGCAGGTGCACATCAAGAAGGTAAAGACCGAGCCGGGCATCAGCCTGGAAACCATCGCCCGCACGGCGGCCGGCGCCAGCGGCGCCGACCTGGCCAATGTTATCAACGAAGCGGCGCTGCGCGCGGTGCGCGAGGGCCGGAAAGCGGTCACCCAGGAAGACCTGGAGGAGAGCGTGGAAACGGTCATCGCCGGGGCCCAGCAAAAGAGCCGGGTGCTCAGCGACAAGGAAAAGATGATAGTGGCCTACCACGAAATCGGCCACGCGCTGGTGGCGGCGTCGCAGACGCACTCAGCGCCGGTGCACAAAATTACCATTATTCCCCGCACGTCCGGTGCCCTGGGCTTCACCATGCAGGTGGAGGAGGACGAACACTACCTGATGAGCCGGGAGCAGCTGGAAAACCGCATCTCCACGCTGACGGGCGGCCGCGCGGCGGAGGAAGTGGTGTTCAAGTCCATCACAACGGGTGCCTCCAATGACATCGAAGGAGCCACGCAAATCGCCCGCGCCATGATTACCCGCTTTGGCATGGCGGATGAGTTTGGCATGGTGGCCTTTGAACAGGAGGGCAGCCGGTACCTGGGCGGCACGTCCATGTCCAGCTGCTCCAACGAAACCAGCTCGCAAATCGACCGCATGACGGTGGACCTGGTGCGCCGCCAACACGAAAAGGCGCGGCAGATACTGGAAGAGAAGATTGATGTGCTGCACGCCCTGGCCAAGCACCTGTACGAGCAGGAGACCATCACGGGCGAAGAGTTTAACCGCATCCTGGAGGAACAGGAGAGCATGTGCGCCCTGCCAGTAGCGGAGGACGAGCCCGCGCCCGAAGCCAAGGATTGGCCGGGACAGGAGCCGGTGGAGTAACCCGCAACAATACAAAGAAGCGCGACGGTTCAAGGCCGCCGCGCTTTTTATGTGGCTGGTCTACTCAGGCGGTGCGCCGTTTGTCGGAGCTGCCTTTGTAGACGGGGGTGCGGGGGGTGAGCAGCGCCTCGATGAGGGCGCCCAGGATGCCGCCCACCACCGTGGGCAGCAAAAAGCCAAAGCCAAAGCCATGCAGCGGCAGCCAGTTGATGACTTGATCCGCCCACTGCCAGCCCGGCCACAGCATATGGGCCAGGCTGAGCGCGGAAAACAGCAGCGCACCCACCATAGCGCCCTGGAAGGCGCCGTCGCTTTTCAGCCGCTTGCCTATCAGCCCCAGCGCCACCAGCACAATGCACAGCGGGTAGGCAAACGCCAGCACAGGGTCGGCCAGGGCGATGATGCGCTCAACCCCCAGCAGAGAGATGACAAAGGAGCTTATCACAGCGATGGCCACCCAGGCGCGGTAGCCAATCCACCCTTTGGTGAGGCGGGTGAAGTACTGGGCAAACGTGACGGTGAGCCCGGCGGAGGTGGTGAGGCAGGCAAACAGGATGACCAGCGCCAGCAGCACCTGCCCCGTGTGCCCGGCCAGGTGCCCCATGGCGGCGGTGAGAATCTGCGCGCGGGTTTCCAGGCCGCCTAAAAAACTGCTGCCGGACGCGCCAATCCAGATATAGCCCAGGTAGACGCCGCCCAGCAGCACACCTGCTATGAGCACCACCCGGCGCAGCATGCGGCCGGAGGCGGCGGGGTCATGTCCCTTAGCGGCCAGCAAGGCGGTCACGGTGCCGGACAGCACCAGGGCGCCGATGCCGTCCATGGTTTGGTAGCCGCCTTTGAAGCCGTAGCCGATGAGGTTTTCATCCGCCAGGGGCACAGCCGGCTGCCCCATGGGGTTGATGATGGACAGCGCGATGGTGGCCACCAACAGGACAATCAGTATGGGGGTGAGCACCAAGCCAATGGCATCCATAAACCGGCCTTCCCTGACGGCCAGCACGTAGGTGATGATGAAGAACACCAGGCTGACGCCCGCAATCAGCCACGGATCGCCGGCGGCCTCCGGCAAAAACGGCGCCACGGACAGCTCGTAGGTGGTGGCGGCGGTGCGGGGGATGGCGAACAAGGGGCCAATCATCAGCAAAATGACGGTGTTGAGTACCTGACCAAAGCGCAGCGAAAAGCGGCGGGACAGCTGGTCCGGGCTGCCGCCGTTGTTGACCACCGCCAGGGCACTGAGCATGGGAAAGCCAGCGGCCGTCAGCAAAAAGCCCAGCGCCGCCCACAGCCAGCCGCTGCCGGCCTGCACCCCGATGTACGGCGGGAAGATGATGTTGCCCGCCCCAAGAAACATGGCGAAAAGCGTCAGTCCCGCCACCCAGGTATCACGTCTTCTGTTCATTGCACCTTCCTATGGGGTCCGATATTGTTACTTTATGGACATTATAGGGGGCTGCCCCGAAAAAGGCAATAAGAAAAATACAAAACAAAAACAAAGTTTTTCTGAGCCGAATTTCGCATAGCGGAGCGGCATCGAGGATGGCTTTCAGAGGAAACCCTATTGCCGGAGAAGGTCGGGCGAAGAGATGGCTGACGTGTCTGGATTGGTTCTTAACCGTGTTCTGTCACCATTGCCCCTCAGTTTTCGACATAAAAAACGGCGCGGATAGCATCTTCACGCCATGCCTTCGCGCCGTTAGGGTTCTACATAACCTACTTCATATTAAAGCTTTTGCCCCGCTTTTTTCAAAAAGCGGGCGTCCCCGTCCTCAAAGCGGGCGTTCCCCGTGTCTTCAAACCCGGGCGACCCTCGTTCCCCCCCACAGCTCCGCTTCCAGGCGCACACAGCGGCCCACCACGTGTACCTGATGGCCCTCAACGATTTCTGATTCAAAGGCCTGGTCGTAGGTTTGCAGCATCACTTGCGCGCGGGGCAGCAGCTTTACCATGCGCAGTTGTTTGCCCTGGGGGGTGTCCAGCAGCATCATGGTGTCATCGCGCGGGGCCTGAGCGGGCACCACCAGCACCAGGTCGCCCCGGTGCACGCGAAAGCCGCGCATGAGGTCGTCGGGCGCCATGAAGTAGTAGACTTTTTCCTTGGGGGCGCCTTCCACTTTGCCGTCTTTCACGGGCATCAGGCGGCTGCCTGCCTCCTTCATGACGGCGTTGTAGATGGGCACGCGCTGCAGCACATCGCCCAGGGCGTCCAGCCAGATGGAGCCGGAGATGCCCGGGTCGCTGCCCTGCTCCTCCTTGGCTTTGCGCACGGCCTGACGGGCCTGGGGCATGGCGCTTTGCAGATCTACGGTGGCGGCAATGTCGTCCAGGCTGAAGGCGCTTTCCTGCGGTTCTTCCATGCCCATGGACTTGAGGATGCGGCGCGCCTGGTCATCGCGGATGATGCGGCTGCCGGCCTCTACTTCCAGCAGGTACTTGGCGGTGACGCCGTTCTTCTTGGCGACGTCGCTGGGGCTCAGGCCCCGGCGGGCTCGTTCTTGTTTGATTAAGTGTCCCAGTCTGCTCATGTCGGTGCGATTGCTTCCTTTCTACATAAACCAGGTAAACAGGGTGAATATCAGGTGGGCGCTGACGCCGGCGGCCAGGCCGCCTATGGTATGGCTGAGGATGGCCTTGCCGGTCAGTTCACTGAAGCCCAGGGCGTTCATCATGGCCACATGGGTGCTGAGGTAGCCGCTCATGCACATGCACATGGCGGTGAACACGGCCACGTCGTGCTGGTTGGCCAGCCCCTCCGCCACCAGGCGGGAGATGATGGTGAGTGACGCGCCGGACGAGCCAAGCGCCGTGATGGGCACCGCGATGCTCTCGGCGCTTTGCAGCCCCAGCAGCGGCTTGAGGATAAACTGCAGGGCTTCCCCCAGGCGGGGCAGCAGGCCAATGCCCTCGTAGGCGGCGCCGGTGTACTGGCCGCTGGCGGCGGGGCCGCCTGACAGCATCATGACCGCGGTGCAGATGACCAGCACGCCCGGGATGATGTCAATGCCCATCTGCACGCCCACCCGGCCGCCGTCCAGCATGGCGCTGAGAAAACGCGATGCCGCGCTGCCTTCGCGCACCACGCGCATGTCCCGCATCAGGGTGGCGCTGCCTTCCTGGCCGCCGGGTGCCTGGGTGCCCAGGGCTTTGGCGGTGAAGCGCAGCATCAGCCGGGTGCTGATGATGCTGCCGATAACCGCGCCCAGGTTGCCCACCACGGCGGCGCCCGCGTAGTTTTGCCCGGTCAGTGCGCTGAGGCCCAGCATGAACGTGGTGATGATGGCGCCCATACCAAAGCCGGTGCCCAGGTTGGTCAGCGCCGGCAGTTGGTAGCGCTTGAAGTAGCGGCGGTAGTTCTGGTCGGCCGCCAGGGTGAGGATGGCGGGGTTGTCGGACATATATGTGGTAATGGCGCCAATTGAGGCGGCCCCCGGCATGCCAAACAGGGGTTTCATCAGCGGGGTCAGGGCGCGGTCGATGAGGGCGACGACGCCGAACTCCTGCATCAGCCCAGCCAGGGCGCCCGCGATGACGGCAGTGGCTGTTAAAAAGAATACCGTATCGGTCAACAGATGAAAAGCGGTTTGCATGGCTGTGGACAGCATATTGACAAACCCCATCTGCCAGGCGAACAGGCCCAGTACGCCGCCCATACCCAGTAGAAATACAAAGGCCTCCACGCTGACCGCCTTTTTCAGGCGCTGCTGCTTGTTCTCCATCGGCGTCCTCTTTCAGTTTTGTGTTTTTATTGTTTTTTCCGTTGGTATCATAGCCAAGGCCGGGTGGGTTGTCAACGAGTCAGTTTTCGAACAAATTAGCACTCTTCAATCGCGAGTGCCAAAAAGTGCTTGCCACCCCGTGCGGTCAATGCTATACTGGACTTGTTAAACTCTGCTATCTGAGTAATTCACAGGGGGAGAACCCCGGGAGGCCATTATGACCAACAACCAAGCGCCCAGACAGGGCAGCATCTCCATTGACGCGCAAAACATCATGCCGGTCATCAAACGCTGGCTGTATTCGGATAAGGACATCTTCATCCGCGAGCTGGTATCAAACGGCGTGGACGCCATCAATAAGTATAAGATGATGGGGCACGGCACGGAAGAAGACCTGCGGGTCACCGTGACGGTGGACAAGGAAGCCGGCACCATTTCCTTTGCGGATAACGGCATCGGCATGACCGCCGATGAGGTGGACAAGTACATCAACCAGGTGGCGTTCTCCAGCGCTGAGGAGTTTTTGAAGAACTATACCTCCGGCGACCAGTCCGGCATCATTGGCCACTTTGGCCTGGGCTTCTACAGCGCCTTCATGGCGGCCAGCCTGGTGACCATCGACAGCCTGTCCTTCCAGGAAGGGGCGGAGCCGGTGCTGTGGCGCAGCGAGGACGGCATGCACTATGAGATGGAGCAGGGTACCCGTACACAGCGGGGCACCACCATCACGCTGACCATTTTGGATGAGGAAAAGGAGTTCCTGGATGGCTGGCGCACCCGCGAGGTGCTGAACCGCTACTGCGGCTACATGTCGGTGCCCATCTACCTGGTGGATGTGGAGGCAGACAAGAAGGCGAAAGCCGAGCGCGAAAGCAAAAGGGACGACAAGGACAACAAACCCGAAGAGCCCAAGGAGCCGCAGCCCATCAACGACACCAACCCCCTATGGCTGAAAAACCCCAGGGACTGCACCGACGAGGAATACAAGGACACCTACCGCAAGCTGTTCAAAACCTTTGAAGAGCCGCTGTTTTGGGTGCACCTGAATGTGGACTATCCCTTTAACCTAAAGGGCATTCTCTACTTCCCGCACATCCGCCAGGACATCTCCGGCCAGGAAGGCGAGATTAAGCTGTTCAACCGCCAGGTGTTTGTGGCGGACAACATCAAGGAAGTCATTCCGGAGTTTCTGATGCTGCTCAAGGGCGTCATCGACTGCCCGGACCTGCCGCTGAACGTCAGCCGCAGCTTCCTGCAAAACGACGGCTATGTGCGCCGCATCAGCGCGCATATTACCAAGAAGGTGGCCGACCGTTTAAACGGCCTGTTCAACACCGAGCGCGAGACCTACCAGCGCTACTGGGACGACATTCACCCGTTTATCAAGTTCGGCTGCGTGCGAGACCAGAAGTTCTACGACATGGTGAAGGATAGCCTGCTGCTGAAGACCACCGCGGGGGAATACCTCACCATCAAGGAATACAAGGACCGCAACGAGGAGAAAACCGAAAAGAAGGCCTTCTACACCACGGACGAGGCCCGGCAGGCCGCCAGCATCGCGCTGTACACCGACCGGGATATCGACGTGGCGGTCATGGATACGCTGATGGACATCAACTTCATGAGCTTTCTGGAGCAGCAGGAGGGCGTGGACCTCACCTTTGTGCGGGTGGACAGCGACACCGCCGGCCTGACGGAGGACAGCGACGAGGGCAAGGACCTAAGCCAGGAGGAACTGCAGAAGAGCTTCCGCGAGGCGCTGGACCTAAAGGACCTGGAAGTGAAACTGGAGTCGTTTAAGGACGCGGAACTGTCCGCCATGCTGACGGAAGACGAGCAGATGCGCCGCTTTAAGGAAATGAGCGTGGCCTGGGGGCAGCCCATGATGATGCCCGACCGCTATACTCTGGTGCTGAACCGCCGCAACCCCAGCGTACAGCGCATCGCCGCCATGGAAGACGGCGAGGTGAAGGAACTGCTGCAGCAGCAGGTGTATGACCTGGCGAAGATGCAAAGCCGCCCGCTGGAAAAGGAAGAGCTGAAGGGCTTCCTGAATCGCGCCAACAAACTCATCGACATGCTTTCGGGCGGTTGATGGCCAAGTAATGTGATGCACCAAGGAGATGGGCCGGCGTTTGCCGGCCCATCTCCTTGTATGTACTGAATTGGGTTAGCCGATGCCAGTTGTCACATGGGAATTATCATTGAACTCTACGGCAGTAGGCATGCTTGCGGGTAGAACTCGCGGATTAACTCCAGAAAAGTTTCCACAGCGACAGACCGATATGCATCATTTCGCATAATGGCATTGAAGTTACGATTTGCAAGTGGAGATGTCAGCTTGTAATAAACCACTTGGGATTCGGGACTTTTCTCTATCAGCAGGGAACTAGCGAAGCTAACGCCCATGCCAGCGCAGCTAAGGGCATAGGCTGTTGAAAATTGCTCCAACATGAGCACTGACTGTGGCTCAAATCCAGATTCACGGCACATGCGTAATGATCGTTCATGGAGATTATTGCCCTCTGTCAACAGCAGAAAGGGGTGGTGCTTGAAGTGTTCTAAAGGAACAGTCGGACAGTCGTCCCTCAAGTGCATTCCCATAAGCACATCATCGCGCGAGAGTGCACCGTTGGCGAGTTTAGGGTCAGTCAGCATACTGTTAGGCACAACCAGCAGTATTTGATCGACAAATACCGGGCTTTGGTAAAATTGAGCTTCGCCAAAACTAACGGCACTAATCATGACATCAATGCTGCCTTCAGTTAAGTCTCGATTAATGCGCAACGATGAGGCTTCACGCAACTTGAGGGTAACACCTGGATACACCTGCTAAACACCTCTAGTACGGGCGGCAACACATAGGCGTTGAAATAGTGGGTTCCACCAATTCGCAAGTTTCCCCGCTTCATTTCGCTTAGGTCGTTCAACTGTGCTTCCAGTTCATCCTGCAGAATTGCCATACGCTTAGCTTGCTTTATATAAACTTCCCCGGCTGGTGTCAGGCGTAGCGGTTGACTACGCCTGTCAAATAGTGTTACGCCAAGTGAAGCTTCTACCTTTCGAACAGCGATGCTTAAAGCTGGTTGGGAAATGTACAATTTCTCCGCAGCCCTGGAGAAACTTTTTTCTTGGTAAACCTCATAAACGTAGCGCATACCCGTATCCATATGAGCACCTCATAAATAATATATATGGGAATGTTAGAATCATATATTAGACATAATAACACTATTCTGCGTATATTTGTAGCACAGCAAAAACTAATACGACAGACAACGATGGGAGGAGAGTTTATGCCAAGAATCATTGATACTCAAGAGCTTATCCCTGTGGTGGCGCAGCTTTGCCAGAAGGCATGCTATGAGCTTAATGACAATGTCATGGGCGCATTGCGGAATGCCTTGGACAAGGAGGAGTCACCCTATGGCAAGGACACGATTCAGCTGCTGATCGACAATGCCGAGTATGCCAAAGAAGAGCAGATTGCCTGCTGCCATGATACTGGTACCACAGTCGTGGTTATGGAGATTGGCCAGGAAGTCTCTTGGACAGGAGCGCCCCTTGAGGATGCCGTCAATTCGGGTGTACGCAAGGGTTATGAAGAAGGATTCATGAGAAAGTCCATAGTTCGCGATCCGTTGGATAGGGTTAACACCAATGACAATACACCTTGCGTGCTGCATACCTCCATCGTGCCAGGCGACAAGGTAAACATCACAGTAATGCCTAAGGGCGGCGGCAGCGAGAACATGGGTGCATTCACCAACCTTGTACCGGCTGATGGCGAAGAGGGTGTAAAAAAGTTCATCATGGATTCCGTCGCCTATGCAGGCGGCAAAACTTGCCCGCCCATTATTGTTGGTGTGGGTATTGGTGGCACTATGGATCAGTGCGCATGGCTATCGAAGAAAGCTCTGCTGCGCCCAATCGGAGAGCGCAACCCCGTGCCACACTACGCCCGAATGGAAGAAGAGTTGCTGCAGCAGATAAACGATTTGGGTATCGGACCGCTTGGTATGGGCGGCCGGGTCACTGCGTTGGATGTGCACATTGAGTTCTATCCTTGCCATATCACGGCGCTGCCGGTGGCCGTAAATCTACAGTGTCACGCAAGTCGCCACGCTAGCCAGACCATCTGAGGAGGAAGCCCACATGAAAGAGATTATTCAGTTGCATACCCCACTTACCAGGGAGGATATCCGTCAGCTTCGCATCGGTGATGTTCTTGAGCTAACCGGAACCATTTTTACCGCCCGCGATGCAGCGCACAAGCGTATGCAAAAAGCGTGGAGGGAGAATGGCCCGCAGCCCATCGACTTTAAAAACCAGCTCATTTTTTACGCAGGACCTTGTCCCACCAAACCTGGACGTACCATGGGCTCTATTGCGCCGACGACCAGTATGCGTATGGACAGTTATGTGGAAATGACCTTTCAACTTGGTATGCTCGGCATGATTGGTAAGGGTGATCGAAGTGACTATGTCCCCGAGCTATGCAAGAAATATGGTGGTGTCTATCTGCTGAGTATCGGCGGCGCTTCCGCAATGATATCCAATCAGGTAAAGACATGTGACGTTGTCGCCTATGAAGACCTTGGGACAGAATCCATAAAAAAACTTGGGGTTGAAAAGCTGCGTCTTATTGTCGGTATTGACACAGAGGGCAAGGTTTTTCAGGAAGAACAAATTGCGCTGTACAAGCGCTGAGAGGGGTAGAACATGGGCATCTATAAATCCTGGAGGAAGCTAAGCCTTTTCATTCGTATCATGATTGGCTTCGCAGCAGGTATCATCCTGGGCTTGATTCTGGGGCCGCAGGCATCCGCAATCAACTTCCTGGGAACCATTTTGGTTCGTTTGCTAAACATGGTGGTTGCGCCCCTTGTGCTGTGCCTGCTAATCGCAGCCGCAGCAGACGTGGGAGACTACAAGTCTCTGGGTAAAATTGGCGGCAAAACCCTCCTCATATTCATTGTATCCACTGCCATAGCAGTCGTAATCGGCCTTGGTTTCGCGTTCCTTTTTAACGTGGGCAAAGGCGTCAATCTGGCGACTACTGCTGTTGCCACCGCCAGCGATGTTACCGTACCCAACATGATGGACACCCTCATAAATATCATCCCCAACAATCCTTTCGCGGCCATGAGCGGAGGGGTGCTACTGCAGATTATCTTCTTTGCTTTGATATTCGGCTTTGCGCTCACTCGCATTGGCGCCAAGGCTGAGCCGGTGCTCAACTTTGTTCGCGGTTGTGGTGATACAATGAAGGAAATTACCACCATCGTTCTGGAGTTCACACCGATTGGCGTCATGGGCTTGATGGCAAACGTAGTGGGCAAGCATGGTCTGGCAATTCTGATTCCCTATGGGAAGACCATCATTGCCATGTACCTCGCTACTATCGTCTTCATTATTGTTGGTCAAGGATTAGTTATGGTTCGGCTTGCTGGTCGATTCAGCATGGGCCGTTTTTTCAGAGAAATGAAAGAGGCTGCCCTGTTCATCTTTGCCACCTGCAGTTCTGTGGCCACCATTCCACTTACGCTGGCGGGTACCAAGCGGCTTGGTGTCAGCGAAAAGGTCGCTAACTTCGTTGTCCCCTTTGGTGCGGTCATGAACATGAACGGAACGGCCATCTATGAGGCCATTGCTGTGGTATTTACAGCGCAAATCTATGGGATAGAACTAACATTTGTGCAGCTTTTGCTCATAATGCTGGCGGCAACGCTAGCGTCTATCGGCACTGCAGGCGTGCCTGGTTCCGGCCTGGTGATGCTAACCATCGTGCTGACATCGGTCAATTTGCCTTTGGAGGCTGTGGGCTTACTGGCCGGCATCGACCGTATTCTAAACATGGCTCGTTGCGTGCCCAATATTCTGGGTGATGCCGCTACTGCTGTTATTGTCGCACGCTCCAGTGGGGAGTTAAACGATGAGAATGTCCCTAAAGAGTCGGCTCCTGTAGCCAACTAATCAATTGTTCGTTAAGAAGGAGCTGTTCAGTTGCACTGGCGGCTCCTTCTACATAGTCTATGGCCTTTGGGATTCGTTTGGTTTTGTAAATTGACAAGAGGGAGAAGAAACCCGCCGGTAGGTACCGGCGGGTTTGTTGTTGCTGAGGGTTGGTTATGCCTGGGGCTGGTCTACCTGGTTGTCTTTCGCGGCTTTGTCCACGATGCGGAAGCGGTAGCCCACCAGCCACGCGACCACGGCCGCGGGAACGGTAATCCAGAAGGTGAACACCAGCAGCAGGGCCAACACCGTCAGGGGAATGCTCAGCGTGGTGCGGTTGGCCTTGTACACCTCCAGGTGCTTGCGGTTGCCCTTGTCCACCAGGCCGCCGATGGCGTTGCCCACGTTTTCCATGGCCTGGCTGGCCTTCTCCGTATTGATGCCCGCGCCCTTGTTGGTCTGTTGCTGTTCCATCTTGGGTTCCTCTTTCTTCTGTTCCACCTTGCCGTCCCGCTCCAGCAGCACCACGGCTTCCAGCAGGTCCCAGTCGGCGCGCTCCAGCGCGTCCCTCGCCTCTTCGTAGGTTACGTTGGTCTTGTCCCTCAGGGTCTCTACCATACTCATGCGTTCCATTGTCCGCTCCTCCTTCGTACTTTCCGTGTTTCGGTTGGTTTCCTTTTGACACCCCCATCATAACGGCCAGGGATGAGAACAAAAGAACAGATAAATGAGGAGCAGATTAGAATGCCGTTTTGTTTCCCTCATGCAAAAGACACGGCACCGTAAACGGTACCGTGTCTGATGTGTTGGGAATGGGACAAGCAATTTCGTTGCTTTCCAGATACTGAACAACCGAGGGAACGCAAAGCCTGGTTGAGGGATTTTTCGTCCTCCGCTAAGCCGAGTGATGGAGGCGTAGCAGCGCTACGTCGACTGAACGAGGCAACGCGGGGGCGGAAAAGCACCGACCGGGCGAAGCGTTCACGAGGGCGTTCAGTATCCCTTAATACATTCCGCCCATTCCGCCGCCGCCGCCCGCGGGCATGGCCGGCTCGGGCTCGGGGATGTCGGTGATGAGGCTCTCGGTGGTCAGCATCATGGCTGCTACGCTGGCCGCGTTTTGCAGGGCACTCCGGGTCACCTTGGTGGGGTCGATGATGCCGCGGTCGATCATGTCCACGTACTCATCCTTCAGCACGTCGTAGCCATAGCCCGGCTTGTTCTCGCGGGTGATGTGGTCTATGATGATGCTGCCTTCGATGCCGCCGTTGGCAGTGATCTGGCGGATGGGCTCCTGCATGGCGCGCAGCACGATGGCTACACCAGTGCGCACGTCGCCGGTCTTCTCGTCCAGCAGCTTCTTCACAGAGTCGGTGGCGTTGAGCAGCGCGATGCCGCCGCCGGGCACGATGCCCTCTTCCACGGCTGCGCGGGTGGCGGCCAAGGCGTCTTCAATGCGCATTTTGCGCTCTTTCATTTCCACTTCGGTGGCAGCGCCAACCTGGATGACGGCCACACCGCCGGCCAGCTTGGCCAGGCGCTCCTGCAGCTTTTCCTTGTCGTAGTCGCTGGTGGTTTCGGCAATCTGGGCCTTAATCTGGCTGATGCGGGCTTCGATTTCTTCCTTGGTGCCGGCACCTTCCACGATGATGGTGTTTTCCTTGTCCACGCGCACGGTGCGGGCCTGGCCCAGCATGTCCATGGTGGTTTCCTTCAGGTCCAGGCCCAGCTCTTCAGAGATGACCTGGCCGCCGGTCAGGGTGGCGATGTCACGCAGCCTGCCGTTGCGGCGGTCGCCAAAGCCGGGGGCGTCGACGGCGCCGCCGGTGAAGGG
>CAYFSN010000023.1:20336-24286 GCA_964345845.1 uncultured Christensenella sp. | reverse complement strand
CTGCGGTCTTCCAGGGTGCTGGCCAGGTCCAGCGGAATGTCCTGCACCGCGCGGTAGATGGTCAGCGTGGTTTCATTCTCCCGGTAAAACGGGCTGCGCACCCGGATGTGCACGCGGTTTTCGCCGATGGGCTGTATGGCGGCGTTGTAGCTGATGAGCCCGTTTTGCGTGTTCACGTAGGAGGAGTAGTCCTCCCCGTTGATGTACACGTTGGAGTTGGCCATGACATGGAACTGTATGTTGTAAATGGGCGTGGACACCTGGGTGTAGGTGACGTCCGGTTTCAGAAGCGTCAGCGGCGACAGCGGAATCTCGATGGTGTAGCCAATGGGTTCCATGGCCACCTGCTCGCCGGAGCCAGTGCGGATGTAAGGGCTTAGCACCACGTCCATGGTGGGGGGCAGTTCGCCCTCCAGCTGGTCGTAAAACACGTAGTCCTCCACCTGGAAGGTGGCGTAACCGCCCGTGACGATGAAGAACCGCCGCAGTTCCTTGATGTATATCTGGCTGCCCTCGGGCGCTGGAATGCGCACGGTGTGGGCCGCCATGTCGTTGAGGATGGAGGCGTTCACCTGCACCTGCTGTTCGGGCGGCACCTCGCGGGGTGCTGTCATGGGCACATAGACAAAGCGCCAGCCGGCGTAGACACCGGCCGCCAGTATCAGCAGGCCTGCGATGTAGGGCAGCGCCCGGCGCAGGCCAAACAGCCGCGCCCGGCGAAGCGACTTGCGCGGCAGCGGGATGTTGCCCGAGCCCCGGCCGCGGGCCTGGGGCGGCAGGGCGCTGAGTTCATCGGTGGCGTAGGCGTAGTGCGGCTCTTCCACGTAGCCGTCGTAGTCCACCGCGCGCTCCATGGCGCCCGGGTAGTTGGCGCGCACCTGGCCGCCTTCTTTGAAGACGCGGCTTTTGCGGCTTTGCCCCACCACCCCGGTGCCCGTGGGCGCGAAACCCTGCTGGGCAGCCTGGCGGCGCAGTTCCTCCTGGCGCTCTTCACCGCGGCGCTTGCGCTCGTGCAGGTCGCGCATCTGGCGGGCCAGTTTGTCCTTCTGGTCCACCACACGGCGCTCGTCCCCAAACTCGTCATAGGTGATGACGACCGGGGCGTCCTGCTCCTCTGAAACGGGCAGCTCAACCCGCCCAGGCGTGGTTTCCGCATGGGGCAAGGGCTCCCCGCAGCTGTAGCATACGGGAAAGGAGGCGCGGTTCCATTGACCGCATTGGGGGCATTTCATGGACGGCTATTCTCCTGTGTCCGGGGCTTGCGTCGCCTCAAAGGGCGTCTGGGTGCCATAGACAAATTCGTAAAAAGCGTTTCGTACGGTATCGGTGTTAAAACCAATGGCGCTGGAACCGCCGGGTGTCTGCTCATAGCGGTACTTGCCGTCAGGCGGCAGGCTGAGCATCTCAAGGCTCTCCTGGTTTTTCAGGGCGGAGGTCAGCAGCTCCAGCACTTCCTGGGTGGACAGGTTGGTGGCCAGGTACTCGAAACCCTGCGCCACGGTACCCATCAGCGTGTTGATGTCTTGCCCGCGGGCTTTTTGAAGCAGCGCGTCCAGCACTTTGCGCTGGCGCTCGTTGCGGCCAAAGTTGTTATCCAGCCTGCGGATGCGGGCGAAGGTCAGCGTCTGCCAGCCGGTCAGGTGTTGGGGGCCTTCTATCTTTTCCAGCCCCACTTCCCGCGCTTCGGCCTCGGTCAGCTCGATGTCAGCGCCGCCCAGCAGGTTGACCACTTCCATAAAACCCTGAAAGTCCACCAGGCAGTAGCGGTCGATGTTGATGTTGAGCATTTCATTGACGGTCTTCACCGCCAGCAGCGGGCCGCCGTAGGCGTTGGCGGTGTTTAGCTTGTCTCCCCTGGTGGCGCCGGGAATGGGCACCAGCATGTCGCGAATCAGGCTGGTTAATTTCAGGGCGCCGGTTTCCTCGTGCACGCTCAGGATAAGCATGGCGTCCGTTCGGCCATGGGTAGTCTGCTCGCCGCCCATGTCGGTGCCCAGCAGCAAAATATTGCGCCAGTCTGCCGGCAGGCCGGGGGCAACGGACAGGTCTTCCGGGTCCACGGCCACCCGGAACGCGTCCTCCTGCGCCCGCAGACGGGCGCTTTCCTCCATGGCCTGCTCCAGCGCGCTGCGGTGTTGGGGGCGAATGGCATCGCCGCCAAAGCCGCCGAACAGGTAGATGCCCGCTGCCACCAGCAAAATGGCCACCACGCCGCCCGCCCACACGCCCCAGGAGCGGGGCTTTTTGGGGCTGGCGGCTGACTTATCCTCTGGAACGCGGTTGTTGTCCTGCGGCATCAGTCGTCCCCCATCTTCAGCACGGCGATGAACGCCTCGCTGGGAATTTCCACTTTGCCAAACTGGCGCATGCGCTTCTTGCCTTCCTTCTGCTTTTCCAGCAGCTTCTTCTTGCGGGTGATGTCGCCGCCGTAGCACTTGCTCAGCACGTCCTTGCGCACGGCCTTGACGGTTTCCCGCGCGATGACCTTGCCGCCGATGGCTGCCTGAATGGGAATCTCAAATTGCTGGCGCGGAATGACTTCCTTTAGTTTTTCCGCCATGGAGCGCCCGCGCTCATAGGCCTTGTCGCGGTGCACGATCATGGTGAAGGCGTCGCACACTTCGCCGTTTAGCAGAATGTCCAGCTTAATCAGGTCGCTTTCCTGGTAGCCCTTCATCTCGTAGTCAAGCGACGCGTAGCCGCGACTGCGGCTTTTCAGCTGGTCAAAAAAGTCGAAGATGACTTCATTCAGCGGCAGGTCATAGTGAAGCCTAATGCGGCCGCTGTCGTGCTGCATGTCCTTAAACACGCCGCGCTTGTCCTGGCACAGCTGCATCAGGGTGCCCACATAGTCCTGCGGGGTGTAGATGGTAGCCGTGACAAAGGGCTCAGACATGGAGGCGATTTCCCCCACGGGCGGCAGGTTGGTGGGGTTGTCCACAAACAGCACCTCGCCGTCGCTGCGGTGCACTTCGTAGATGACGTTGGGCACGGTGGTGATGAGGTCAAAGTCGAACTCTCGCTCCAGCCGCTCCTGGATGATTTCCATGTGCAGCAATCCCAGGAAGCCGCAGCGGAAGCCATAGCCCAGCGCCGCGCTGGTCTCACTTTCGTAGTGCAGGCTGGCGTCGTTCATGCGCAGTTTCTCCAGCGCGTCCTGCAGCGCCGGGTACTCGCTGCCGTCCACCGGGTAAATGCCGCAGTACACCATGGGCGTCACGGCCTTGTAGCCGGGCAGGGGGGCCTTGGCTGGGTTGGCGGCGTCGGTGATGGTGTCGCCCACGCGGGTGTCGCCCACCTCTTTGATGGACGCGGCCACGTAGCCGACATCACCCGCGTACAAAGCGTCCTTTTGCACGTAGCCCGGGCTTCTGACCCCCACCTCCACCACGTCAAACTCAGCGCCCGTCTGCATCATCTTCATGCGCATGCCGGGCTTTAACACCCCGTTAACCACCCGCACAAAGCAGATGGCGCCGCGGTAGTTGTCGTATACCGCGTCAAACACCAGCGCCTGCAGCGGCGCCTTTTCGTCGCCGCCGGGCGGCGGCATGCGGGTGACAATGGCCTCCAGCACATCGGGGATGTTCAGCCCCTGTTTGGCGGAAATGCGCGGCGCCCCCTCGGTGTCCAGCCCAATGACCTCCTCCACCTCGCGGCACACGGCATCCGGGTCGGCGCTGGGCAAGTCAATTTTGTTGATCACCGGCACGGTTTCCAGGTCGTGCTCCAGCGCCAGGTAAACGTTGGCCAGCGTCTGCGCCTCCACGCCCTGGGTGGCGTCTACCACCAGCAGCGCCCCTTCGCAGGCGGCCAGCGCGCGGCTGACCTCGTAGGTAAAGTCCACATGCCCAGGGGTGTCAATCAGGTTCAGCGTATAGGTTTTGCCATCATGGGCCTTGGAGGTCATGGTGACGGCCTTTGACTTGCGGGTGATGCCCCGCTCGCGC
>CAYFSN010000023.1:0-20326 GCA_964345845.1 uncultured Christensenella sp. | reverse complement strand
CCATCGAGTCCATGATTTGGTCCATCATTTCCCGCTGGTGGTACACTCCGGTTTTCTCCAGGATGCGGTCCGCCAGGGTGGACTTGCCGTGGTCGATGTGGGCGATGATACAAAAATTGCGAATCAGGCTCAGGCGGTCGTCAGGCATTGGCTCCTCCATGCGGTTGTTGTTCGTCCCAGTGCCGCTGCATGCGGTCGTTGAGCAGGTTGATGTCCCCGCAGCCCATGGTCAGCACCAGGTCGCCCGGGCGGCCATTTTTCAGCAGCCACTGCTCGGTGTCGTCAAAGGTGGGGGTCAAGTGGGCGTCGATGCCGTTTTTGCGCATGCCGTCCACCAGCATGCTGCTGTGGATGTCACCGGGGTCGGTTTCCCGGGCGGCGTAGATGTCCGTCACCAGCGTGATGTCGGCGTCCTGGGTGCAGGTCAGGTAGCCTGCAAACAGGCCCTTTACCCGGCTGTAGGTGTGCGGCTGCATCACGGCGATGACCCGGCGGCGCTGCATCTTCGCCACGCGCAGGGCGCTTTGCATCTCAGCCGGGTTGTGCCCGTAGTCGTGGTACATGCGCATGCCCTGTACTTCGCCTGTAAACTCAAACCGCCTGTGGGCGCCCATGAAGCCCGCCAGGGCATGGCAGGCAATGGCCATATCCACCCCCAGGGCGTGGGCGGCCGCCACCGCAGCCAATGCGTGCAGGGCGTTAAAGTCCCCCGGCACCGCCAGGGTGATGTGGCCCAGTTTTTCCCCGTAATGCAGCACATCAAAGTCGGCGTGGCCCTGCTCGTCATAGCGCAGGTTGCCGGCCTGCCAGTCCGCCTGCTCCGTTAGGGAGAAGCTTTGATAACGGCGGCCGGACGCGGCCATCAACTTGACCACCTCCGGGTCGTCCGCCAGGCCAATGACCAGGCCGTCTTTGGGTAGCAAATCCAGGTACTGCGCGAACGCTTGGCGGATGTCCGCCAGGTCGTAGTAGCAGTCCAGGTGGTCTTCTTCAATGTTGGTGATGACGGCGATGGTGGGCGGCATATTGAGGAAACTGCGGTTAAACTCGCACGCCTCCACCACAAACACCCCGTGGCTGCCCACACGGCTGCCCCCGCCGATGGAGGCCAGCGAGCCCCCGATGTGGACGGTGGGGTCTACTCCGCCTTCCACCAGGATTTGTGCCAGCATGGCGGACAGGGTGGTCTTGCCGTGCGTGCCGCTGACACCCACCCGCTGGGTGTAGCCCCGCATCAGCTGGCCCAGCAGCACCGCGCGCTCCATCTGGGGAATATTGGCAGCACTCGCGGCCGCGCGCTCCGGGTCATCCGGGTGCACGGCGGCGCTGTACACAACCAAGTCCGCCTGCAGCACGCGCTCGGGGTCGTGCCCCTGCCAGCAGGGAATGCCCATCGCCCGCAGGCGCACCAGGGCCTTGCCGCCGGCACGGTCCGAGCCGGTCACCTCAAAGCCATGCTGCTTGAGCATCTCGGCCAGGCCTGACATGCTGCTGCCGCCAATGCCCACCATGTGCACGTGTTTTCCTTTGTACGCCCAGATATCTGGTGCTGCGTTCATGCTTTCGCGCCCTTTCCGCCCTTGGCGCCGGATAGTACGGCGCCCTTTAGAATGTCTGATTTAAAGGCAAAGTTGTTGTCCAACTTGTCCTCATGCGCCCGGCGCGCGATGGCCACCAGCCGGTCGATGAGCTGCGGGTAGGGAAGCCGCGGCTCCGACTGGTTCCATAGGTAGAAGGCCATGGAGCCGGGAATGGCGTTGACTTCCGTCACCGTCAGCCGGTCCGTCTTCGGCTCTATCATGTAGTCGATGCGCACCACGCCTTTGCAGTCAAAGGCGCGGAAGATTTGCACGCTCAGTTCCTGTATCCGCCCGGTCAGTTCCCGCCCGATGGGTGCCGGCACCACGCGGCTGAGGGACGCCATGCCCTTTGCTCCGCCGCCCCGCAGGTATTTGCGTTCAAAGTCCAGCAGGTCGCCGCCTGAAACCGGCATCTCCACCACGGAGGCCACGGCCTCGTCATCGTAGCCCAGCACCGCGCAGTTGACCTCGATGGGGTCGGGCACGCCCTGCTCCACCAGCACCCGGCGGTCGTAGCTGAAGGCCAGCTCCAAGGCGTCTGACAGGCTTTGAAAGTCCACCGCGCGGCTGACGCCGATGGAGCTGCCCAGCGTCGCGGGCTTTACAAACACAGGGTAGGGAATCGCGGCTTCAACTTGTTTGATGACCTCCACCGCGTCCTTTTTCCAGGCGCTGCGGGTGAGGGAGATGTCCTTGAGCACCGGCTTCATGACGATTTTGTCCAGGGTCGCGGCGCTGGCGCCGACGCCGCTTGAGGCGTAGGGAATCTCCATCAGCTCCAGCAGCCCCTGCACCGTGCCGTCTTCGCCGTGCAGACCGTGCAGCACCGGGATAACCACATCCAGCCTGGCTGCAACCTCTATCGCGTTTCCTCGGTACAGCCCCTGCCTGCGCCAGGCAATCAGCGCGCCGGAGTGCGCCGTGACATCCGGCTGCACGCGGGTCAGCCCTTTGGTGTCCGGCTGAAAGCGGGGTACATAGGTCTTCAGTTCGCGCAGCGCCTCCCCCGTGTACCAGGCGCCGTCCTGCGCGATGTAGACGGGGATAACGTTGTACTTATCGGGGTCGGCATGTTTCATCAGCTGCACCGCCGAAATGACAGACACCTCATGTTCACAGCTGCGGGAGCCGAACAGCACACCCAGGTTTAGCTTGCTCATCGTTTTCCCTCGCTGTAGTTGTCGGGCAGGTCATTCTCGTACAGTATCACGTCCCCCAGTTGGCGGATGCTGTCCAAGTAGGCTTGGGCTTCCTTGAGGGTGGCAAAGGTGTGCACGTTTTCCTCCGGGAAGCCCGCCTTCAGCAGCCCTTCCTTGATGGGGGCGGTGCGCTTGGGGCCCACCAACAGCACCAGGTCGGCGGCGGGCGCCATGTGGCTGCCCAGCTGCAGGTGGTAGTCCCGCTCCTGCGGGCCCAACTCAACAAAGCCGGGGGTGACCACAATGCGCCTACCGGGGTAGGTGGTCAGCATGTCCAGAGACGACCGGCTGCTTTCCGGGTTGGCGTTGAAGCCATTATTGATGACCACCGTGCCGTCAGGCTGCTTGGTGGCCTCCAGCCGCGCCTCCACAGGCGCCAATTGCGCGATGCCGCGCTTTAGCTGCGCGTCGCTCAAGCCCATGTAGCGCGCCGTTGCCGCCGCCAGCAGTATGTTTCTGATGTTGTGCTCTCCGCACACCGGGGTTTCGCACTTCAGGCGGGTACCGTCCTTCATGCACAGCGTGAACCGGCTGCCCTCATAGCTGAGCACGGTATCCTCCGCCCACAGGTCATCACCCGGCTGCCCCACCAGGGCCTTGGGCTTGTCGGTTTGCTCCCACAGGTCCCGCACCATGCCGCCATCGTTGTAAAACACGCCGTAGCCGTCGTCCGGCAAGGCGCGGATGAGGTCATACTTGGTCTGCCGTACGGTTTCAATGGAGCCAAAGGTTTCCAGGTGCTGGGGGCCAACGGCCGTCAGCACGCCGATTTGCGGCTGCACAAACCTGCACAGCGCGCGGATGTCGTGCCCGTGGCGCGCGCCCATCTCGGCGATAAACACGCGGTGGGCGGGCTGCAAATCCTCCCGAATGGAGCGCGTAATGCCCATGGGGGTGTTAAAACTGCGCCGGGTCGCCAGCACGCTGTAGCGTTGCCGCAGCAGGGTTTCCAGGAAAAACTTGACCGAGGTCTTTCCAAAGCTGCCCGTGATGCCAATGCGCGTGAGTCCGGGCTGCGACAGCAGTTTCTTTTGCGCGTCCCGCTGATACAGGTTCTTTACCAATTGCTCCCCCGGCCAGGCGACCAGCGCCGCCAGCGCCACCCACACGGGCAAAAACACCGCCAGCAGGGCGGTGGCGCCCATCACAGGCAGCACCAGGCGCTGCAGCGCCCCAAGGGCCAGCATGCACAGCGCCAGCACCGCGAACAACCGCTTGACCCGCGGCGTGTAGTGAAGCGGCTTGATGCTGGTTTTGCCGGCGTGAAACACCTTGCCCAGCAGGTAGCCCAACAGCACAATCAGCGCCGCCGCGGCAAACAGTATGCCGCTGCCAAAGCGCAGCTGCCCTTGCCCCGCCAGCGCCGTCACGCCGGCAGCCAGCCCCGCCATCAGCACGCCGGGCAGCAGCTCCTGCTGCCAGCGCCTGGTGACCGAGCGGTAGTAGCCGCCAAACTGGTAACTGCTCAGCTGAAAGGTGTGTATCAAGCCCTTGGCGGCCAAGGCCGCTCCCAGGCAAGGCGCGTACCATAGCGCCAGGGTAGACCAGTGTTCAAGCACGCTGTTTCGCATCCTCCGTAATAAAAGCCCGCACGATGGCGGCAAAGCGGGGCAGCTCCTCCAGGTAGGCAAAGTGGCCCCGTCCCTCAAAGACAATGAGCGCGGCATCCGGGATGTCCCGCTCCATCTGCCGCCCCATCCACAGCGGGGTGGCGTCGTCGTTTTCGCCCCAGATAAGCAAGGTGGGCACGGTGACCTGCTTTAGCAGCGGCGCCAAATCCTGGCTGATGACGCGCACGAAGGTCTGCTTCATGTCTTCGTCCGCTTCCAGGTAGTCAGGCGAGCTGCGCTTGTCGCGCATGCGGCGGCCCAACTTATCGGCCAGGGCGCCTGCCAGGGGCACGCCGCGCAGCTTTTCCAGCCGCTGCTTTTGCTTGTTGTAGTGCTCTGCCGCCTGCTTTTCTTCTTCCGTCTGGGCGCGGCGGATACCCGCTGCCCCGGTCAGCACCATGCGGCCAAACAACTGGGGCTCTTCCGCCGCCAGCCACAGCGCCACCCGTCCGCCAAAGGAGTGGGCCACTACCGTGGGCCGGTGAAGGTGCAGCTGGGTCATCAGCGCCTGGGTCCAGGCGGCGTATTGGGGCACGCCCCAGGGCTCCAGTGGCTTGCCGGTTTGGCCGTGGCCGGGAAACTCCACCGCCGTCACGCGGTAACCCGGCAGCGCCTGGGCCAGCGGCCACAGGTGTTTTTCCAGGGTAACGCTTTTGCCCCAGCCGTGCAGCAGCAGGATGTCCTCCCCCTCGCCCCACTGTTCATAGCGGGAGGGAATGCCCAGTACGTCCATCATCATAGGCGGTTGTCCTCATTGGCCGGGGTCAGCGGCAGGATGTAGCGGCACTTCCACTTGGAGCCCATGCACACCTCGCGGTACGCCAGCGGCACGGGCGCCACCCACTCCAGCACGCAGCCCACGTTTTCACAGGTGCGGCGCGAGGGCAGGTTGTCGCGGTCGGTGGTAATGACCGGGTGCAGCAGGCCTTCCTGGCGCATCAGCGGCATCATCAGCCGCACGGCCCGCGCGGCGTAGCCATGCCCGCGAAAGCCCTGGTAGATGCGGTAGCCGATGTGCCCCAGATAGTACAGCGCCGGGCTTTCGCCCAGCCGGAGACTGACATAGCCCACCGCCCGTTTGCCGCCCCGCCGGTAGATATCGAATGTATAGCCGTCGCGGATGCCGCATTCGTGGTCATACTGACCCGCCTGCTGCAGCCGCAGTTCCAGCACATCATCCCAGTAAAGCGCCTTGCTTTTGCGAAACAGGCCGAACATGCACCCTCCCGTCCGCCCATGGCGGCATATTATTCTACCATAGCGTTGCCCCTTGGGCAATCGCGCCGGCCGCAACCCCAAGACAGGCGCTGATGCTGCATCGCTTGATGCGGCAAGCCCTGCGGCGCGCCGGTGAAAATGTATAAGCCAAAATGTATATACATTTTTGGCTATACAGTCCGCCTCCAGTATGCTATACTCGGCGCAGACATACATTATAGCAGGAGAAGCAACACATGCGCTTATCAGTATTCAGCGAGATTGCCCCGCTCAAGCGGGTGCTATTGCATCGTCCCGGCGCGGAGCTGGAGCAGCTGACCCCAAACCACCTGGGGCGCATGCTGTTTGACGACATTCCCTACCTTTCCGGTGCCCAGCGGGAGCACGACGCCTTTGCGGACATCCTGCGCGAAAACGGCGCGGAGGTGGTCTACCTGGCGGACCTGGCGGCCCAAACGCTGGAAGCCGACCCGCAGCTAAAAGAACGCTTTATCCACGACTACATCGAAGAGTCGGGCGACCTGGGCCGCTACTATGCCCGGCCGCTGAGTGAACTGCTTGGCAGCATCACCGACGCGAAAACCCTGGTGCTCAAAACCATGGCCGGCATCACGGACCGGGAACTGGAAATCCGCAAACATCACCCGCTGGCCCGTGCCATGGACCCGGACTTCAACTTCATCACAGACCCTATGCCCAACCTGTATTTCACGCGGGATCCTTTTGTCATTTTGGGCGGCGGCGCCATGGTGTGCCGCATGCACGCCGCGGCCAGGGGCAGGGAAAGCCTGTACGGCCGGTATGTTTTGCGGCACCACCCGGACTCCAACGGGCAGGCCCCGCTGTACTACGAGCCGAATCTGCCCTTCAGCATTGAAGGCGGCGACATCTTGTGCCTGGGCAAGGGCCTGGTGGCGGTAGGCATATCCCAGCGCACCACGCCCGAGGCCATCGAGTTGCTTGCCCGCCGGCTGTTAAGCGACGAA
The DNA here is from genome assembly GCA_964345845.1 of uncultured Christensenella sp. GTDB lineage: Bacteria > Bacillota > Clostridia > Christensenellales > Aristaeellaceae > UBA1038. Next base: position 13,733 of record CAYFSN010000023.1, on the reverse strand, counting down.
CACAGCGGCTTTTGCGCGGTGCTTGCCATCTACATCCCCAACATCCGCGCCTACATGCACCTGGACACGGTGTTTACCCAGGTGGATCACCGCACGTTCACGGTGCACCCCGGCATTTTGCCCACGCTGCGCGCGTGGCAGATTACCATGGCTGAGCCGGGCGGCGCGCTGGACGTCACCGAGCAGCAGGGCCCGCTGGAAATCATCCTGCAGCGCTGCATGAACAGCGACGAGCCCATCACCCTCATCCACTGCGGCGGGGCCGATACCATTGCCGCCCAGCGCGAACAGTGGAACGACGGCAGCAACACGCTGTGCCTGGCCCCCGGCCGCGTGGTGGTGTACGACCGCAACACCATCACCAACGCCATCCTGCGCGACCACGGGGTGGAAGCCATTGAGGTGCCCGGCGCCGAACTGGGGCGCGGCCGCGGCGGCCCGCGCTGCATGAGTATGCCGCTGGAGCGCGCGGACGCCTGACAGATAGCAACAAGAAGCCGCGGGGTGCATGTACTGCCCCCGCGGCTTTTGTTGCAAAGAAAGCGACTTGACTCTTAATACTGGACGAAGGACTCAGCGCACTGATGAGTTGCGGATTTTTGATGGCTCTGCAAAACCGAATGAAGGAGGCCAAGCGATGGCATCGTTGACTGAATGAGGCAAAGCAGAGGCGCAAAAAGACCGGCTCATCAAAGCGTTAAGGATTTTGTTCAGCATAACCCAGCATGTGCTGAATGGCGGCCCGTACCATGGCGGGGATGCGCTCCTTCAGGTCTTTCAGGTGCACGCGCTCGGTGTACTTGTGAAAGTCCTTGCCCCAGGGGCCAATGTTCAACACCGGGATGGACAGCGCCTGCATCTGCTCAAAGGGCACGGCGTACACATCGCCCCACAGCAGCATGTTGGACTGGATGAAGTCGGTGTTTTCCGGGGCGGACTGGAACAGCCCGTAGCTCAGGTCGGAAATGCCGGTGTAGTAGTTTTCCACATAGAACTGAAAGCCCAGCTGCTCCTTGGCGAAGCGCTCCAGGTGCTCAAGCAGCCCGGACACCACGGGCTCCTTATCGGGCAGCATGGAATTGTGCACGTGCGGATAGTATGGCGGCGACATGGCCAGCACCACCAAGGGAGAAGCGTCCTTCAGGTGTGACACGGTTCGCTCAATCAACCCAAAGGCTGCTTCCGCCATGCTCAGCGTGCCTTCCCCAATCCGCTGTTTGGCCTGCGCTTCATAGGCCGCCAGGTCTGTTTTCAGGGCATCGCCAGCGTCCTCCAGCGCCTGCCGGTACACCTGGTGATAGGTCTTCACATTCACCTGCCAGGGCAGGGTGGCGTCCGCGTCGCCTGTGTAGGCTCTGTAGCTTTGTGTGGCGCGTTCAATGACCCGCTGGAACGCCTCCCGGGACAGTACCTCCAGATGCTGCATGATTTCCATGGCCGGGCGATCCAGCGTGAGAACGCTCATAAACCCGGCTGCCGCCAGCGGCAGCGAGACATCGTACACCTCTTTGCGGTCCTTCAGGAATAGCCAGGTGGGCGGCGGGGTCCTGGTGTTGCCCACATGCTCGGAGAAGCCCGGGTTGAGCTCGGTCGCCGTGACAATTTCAGCCAGCAGATGGACCGGGTTCAGGCCCTTGAACACCTGCCCCACATGGGCCAGCTTGCCGCGCACATAAAAGATGGGCATCAGCTTGCCCACAGAGCCGTCGTATAGCCGCATCAGGTTGTCTTCCTTGCGCTCCTGAGGCTCGGCGTTCAGCAGCAACACATAGTTCAACCCGTGTTTTTCCTTGAGGTCACACAGCAGCTGCACCGCGCTGCGCATGCCGGCGGACAGATTTTCTTCGTCCGGCAGGGCCAGCAGCAGCAGGTTGCCGGTGAAGGCCCGGTCTCTGGCATATTCCTCCAGCAAAGCCAGGTGCACGCATGCCCCGCCCTTCATATCCGCCACGCCGCGGCCAAACACCCACGCGCCGCTTTTCGCGTCTCGCCTGGCGTCCTCATCCAAGTCTGCCGCGCCCTGCCTGTACTGCTCGGTCAGCTCAACGGGGTGATGCGCCACGGCTTTCAGGCTGCCGTAGTCATCGGTGTCTACGGTGTCGCTGTGGTGAATGAGCACAATGGTGTCGTCCCCTTTGCCCTTCAAAAGGCCCCAGGGCACCGTTCTGAGCAGCGCGTCGCCTGGTATGGGGTGAAAGCCCCAATGGTCCGGGTGCTGCCGGAAGTAATCGATGGACGAAAAGTAGTGTTCAAAAAACACCTGGTTGTTGCGCTCCAGCGGCGTGGACGTGTGGGTGGCCGTGCCCACATACGCTGCCAGAAGTTCCTCAATCCGTCGTCCCGTCAAACTGCTCATGCCTGTCCTCCCATATGTTGCTCTGTACCGGTGCGCCCACCTCGGCATGCCACCCGTGTATGCTCATAATTTAGCATGTATTGGCGGGCATCACAAGGGTAGTCCGCACGCCGCAGGGGCCCGTGTACTTCGCACCCATCCGATACCGTTTTTCCTACCTCACTGTATGTACAGCCCGCAGTATACATGATAAACTTATGTCGTGTGGACCAATAGCGGGAAGCCCGCGGCACGCAGGCCATATGTGTGCATGCCGTGCGCACCTGTCTGCGTCTTTTCCGGGCGGTCCGCCGCCTGCGGACAATCGAAATATGTAGGCCATAGGCCATCAATAAGGAGGCAATATGAGAAATGTACGGGTCGCCCTGTGGGGCTTTGGCGCCATGGGGTCGGGCATTGCCCGGGTGCTTTTGGCGCGCAAAGGCGTGGAATTGGCGGGGGTGTGTGACACAGCGCCGGATAAAGTGGGCAAGAGCGTGTACGCGCTGCTGGGCGTTGAACAGGGAGACCGGCCGGACGCACTGGTGACGGATGACATCCAGGCGCTGCTGAGCCAGCAACCGTTAGATATCTGCGTCATTGCCACCAACTCCTTCGTCAAGGAAGTGTATCCCAAGGTGATGAAGGCGCTTGAAGCGGGGGTCAATGTACTGACCATCGCTGAAGAGATGGCCTGGCCCTGGGCGCAGGAAAAGGAACTGGCCGACAGCATGGACGCGCTGGCCAGGGAAAAGGGCGTCACGGTGCTGGGCACCGGCATCAACCCGGGCATGATGATGGACTTGCTGGCCGTGGCGCTGTCGGGCGTGATGACCGAAGTGACCCATGTGCGCTGTGAGCGGGTAAACAGCCTCAGCCCCTTTGGTGAGGCTGTCATGCGCGAGCAGGGCATTGGCATCACGCTGGAGCAGTTTGAGCAGGGCAAGGCGGACGGCACCCTGGCGGGCCACGTGGGCTTCGCGGAAAGCGCCGCCATGATTGCCGCCGGCATAGGGCTGCCCAATGACGAGTTTTCCCAGGACATGCTGCCCATCGTGACCGACGTGGACCGCAAAAGCCCGCATGGCTTTGCGGCGGCCGGCCAAATCGCAGGCGTCAACATGAGCGCAAGCGCCGGCAAAGACGGCAAAGAGTACATTCAGCTGCTGCACCCCCAGCAGATTGAGCCGCAATTAGCCGGCGTCAACACCGGCGACTATGTGGAGTTGGCGGGCAGCCCGCCGGTATCTATGGCTATCAAACCGGAGGTGGACGGCGGCATCGGCACCATCGCCATGGCGTGCAACATGCTGCCCTTTGTGGTGGCGGCCAAGCCTGGGCTGAAGACCATGCTGGACCTGCCGGTGCCCCGCTGCGTGATGGGCGACTACCGCGACATCGCCTTTGGAGGACAGTGACATGATGAAAAAGGGCAGTTGGGTGCGGGTGCACCAGCAGGTGCTGGCCCCGGGACAGCGTGCCCCTCAGGTACCGGAGGACACCCAGAGCGTACCCCTTGAACTGTGGTTAAACGGCGAACTGATGGCCGATGCCGCCCCCGGCGACACCGTGCGCGTTCGCACGCGCAGCGGCCGCGAGGCGGAAGGCACATTGCTTGACGCCCCCACCAACTACACCCACAGCTTTGGCGACACCGTGCCGGAATTGCGGCAGGTGGGCGACATGGTTGTCGCGCGATTGCGGGAGGTACGCCATGAGGGATAACAGTTACCAGGCCGTCATGGCCCGCCGCGGCGACATCATGAAGGCCGCCGTCGGCCTTGACTACAGCGCCTTTGAAGGGCCCGGCATCGCCTTTGACTACGAGGGCATGATGGCTGCCCCTGGCCTGAGCCTGCAAGATGTAGAAGACATCCAGCGCAGCTTTGCCATTGGCAACACGCCCCTGGTGGAACTGAAGAACATCACCGCCCTGGCGCGCAGCTGCGCGCCCGCGGGCATGGGCGCCCGCATCTTTGTAAAGGATGAAGCCTGCAACCCCTCCGGCTCCTTTAAGGCCCGTCGGGAGGCAGTGGCCGTGGCCACCGCCAAGAACCTGGGCTACAAAGGTGTCGTGACCGCCACCAGCGGCAACTACGGCGCGGCTGTCGCCAGCTGTGCCGCCAAGGCCGGGCTGCGCTGCATCGTGGTGCAGGAGTGCTTTGATAGCCGGGGCGTGGGCCAGCCAGAGATTGTGGAAAAGGCGCGCAAGTGCGAAGCCTTCGGCGCGGAAGTCATGCAGCTGAGCGTGGGGCCGGAGCTGTTTTACGTGTTCCTGCGCACACTGGAGGAGACCGGTTGGTTCAACGCCTCGCTGTATACCCCCCACGCCATCCTGGGCGTAGAAACCCTGGGTGCGGAAATCGCCCGGCAGTTCAGGCAGTTGGAGGGCCGCGACCCGGACCTGGTGGTGGCCACCAACGCTGGCGGTGGCAACCTTACCGGCACCGCCCGGGGCCTCAAACACATGGGGTGTGCGACACCCGTGGCGGCCGCCAGCGTGGACCTAAGCGGCCTGCACATGGCGTCGGACACCCAGTTTAACCGCAAAAGCTTCACCACCGGGCACACCGGCTTTGGCGTGCCCTACACCACCTGGCCGGACCGCTCAGACGTACCCCGCAGTGCCGCAAGGCCGCTTCGCTACCTCAGCAGTTACCACCTAGTCACCCAGGGCGAGGTCTTTTTCATGACCGAAACCCTGGCCGTGCTGGAAGGCATGGAGCGCGGCCCCGCCGGCAACACCAGCCTGGCGGCGGCCTTCTCCCTGGCCCAGGGCATGCCCAGCGACCAGTGCATCGTGGTACAGGAAACTGAGTACACCGGCGCCGGCAAGCACCAGGGCGCGCAGCTGAGCTTCGCCCGGCAAAACGGCATTGACGTGCGCCTGGGCAACCCCGATGACCAGGTGCCAGGGCAAAGCATCATCCTGCCCGACAGCCCGGATAAACTGCAGGCCAAGCCGCTCTCCGTGGACGGCCTGCGCCATTCCCTGATTCGCAACGCGCTCAAGCAAACAAAAGAGCCCCTGAGCGACCCGGACATCCGGTTTTTGATGGCCGAATGCCGCGCCGACGAAGCCTTCGTGCGCGCCGCCATAGAGGAGGAACAATGAAACGCCCAGATGATTTTGCGCAACGCAGCGCGCACTTAAAGGACTTAACCAATGACCAGCTGCACGACCGCTTCTGGCAGTTGGTGCAACAGTTGACCGACCCGCTGCTGCAAGCCGGGTACGAGTACACCTCCCCCGCCATTGAGCGCAGCGTGCTGCTGCGCATGGGCTTTAGTTCGGTGGAAGCGCAGGCCATTGTCACCAAGCTTCAGGACCGCGACTTGCTTCCCCATGGTGCGGGGCATGTGGTGTATAAGCTAAGCCAGGCAAAAGGCCTGTCTGTGCGGGATGCGGGCCTTGCGCTGATGTCGGGCGACCTGCTGGACGAAGCCGCCAGCGCCTTTTCCAAGGAGGACCACCAATGAGCTATCAACTGCCAAAGGACCAGCAAATTGACGTACGCGAGGTCCTCAAAGACCTGGAACACTACCGCCCCCGCCGCCGCGGGTGGACGTGGCGCAAGCCGGCGCCCGGGCTCAAGATGGGGCCGTTTACCTACCGGGATTGCTCCGAACCGTTGAAGGAATCGGTGCCCCTGCCCCCCGCCCACAACTTTCAAGACATCGACCCACAGCCGCTGCCGGTGATTACCACGGAAATCGCCTCCGGCCGCTTTGAAGACGACATCCGCCGCATGCGCATGGCGGCCCACCACGGCGCCGACCATATCATGGTCATCCGCACGGCGGGACAAAGCCACATGGACGGCCTCATCGAAGGCACCCCCCAGGGCGTGGGCGGCGTGCCCATCAGCCGCAAGCAGGTCAGGGCCCAGCGCAAGGCGCTGGACATGATTGAGGACGAAGTGGGCAGGCCCATCAACTACCACAGCTATGTGTCCGGCGTGGCCGGCCCCGACATCGCCGTCATGTTCGCCGAAGAAGGGGTGAACGGCTGCCACCAGGACCCGCAGTACAATGTCATCTACCGCAACATCAACATGGTGCGCAGCTTTGTGGACGCCTGCGAATCCAAAAAACTCATCGCCTGGTCCGGCATGGCGCAGATTGATGGTGCCCACAACGCCAACGCCACCGCCCGCGACGCCTGGAAGGTAATGCCGGAGCTGATGGTGCAGCACGCCATCAACGCCCGGTTCTCCCTGGGCTGCGGCATTGAGAAGGACAACATCTGCCTTTCCACCGTGCCCCCCACGGCGACGCCTGCGCCCGCCATCTACACCGACCTGCCCTACGCCGTGGCGCTGCGCGACCTGTTCAAGGGGTTCCGCATGCGCGCGCAGATGAACACTAAGTACATCGAGTCCTCCGTGCGCGAAGCCACGGTGACCCATGTGCTGAACATGTTCATTTCCAAGCTGACCAGCGCCGACATCCAAAGCACCATCACCCCGGATGAGGGGCGCAATGTGCCGTGGCATATCTACAACATCGAAGCCTGTGACACCGCCAAACAAACCTTCATCGGCATGGACGGCCTGATGGACATGGTGCAGTTAAAGGAAGACGGCGTGCTGCGCGACAAAGCGCGGGAGTTAAAAGAGCGCGCGGTGCTGTACTTAGAGGAAATGCTGCAGCAGGGCGGCTACTTTGCCGCCGTGGAAGCCGGCATGTTTGTAGACAGCGGCCTTTACCCCGAGCGCAACGGCGACGGCATTGTGCGCCAGTCGGGCGGCGGCATTGGGGCGGGCTCTGTCATCCGCCGGGCGAAGGACTACATGGCCCCGGTCACCGCCCATTACGGCTATAACAACCTGGCCCCCTACGGCGAAGACGCGGTGAAGGACCCCAGTTCCCTCATTGGCGGCTGCACGCTGGAAAAGCCGGAGATGATTCAGTACATTGACGAACTGGACGAAGAAGACAACGCCTATGTGCGCATGGCGGAAAACGAAAGTTACCGCCAGCCCGGCGGCAAAATGCTGAAACCCGAAATGGAATGGCTGGCAGACGGCATCGTGCAGCTCACCATGTTTTTCCCGGTGCCCGTTCCCTTGGCGGAAGCGGCGGCGCTGGAAACCGGCCGCCGCATGAACCTGGAGGACTGCGAAGTCACCTCCCGCGAAGTGATGCACCCGGTGGAAGGCACCCGGGTGGAAATGAAGGGCCGTGTGCCGTTCAGCATCGACATCGACACCCTGGTCATCGCCAAGCCGCCGGAAACCCTTAGCGACGACGAGCTGCGCGCCGACATCGAAGCGCGCCCGCTGCGGGTGGTGGCCGGAACCGTGGGCAACGACGAACACTCGGTGGGCCTGCGGGAAATCATCGACATCAAGCACGGCGGCATCGAAAAGTATGGCATCGAGGTGCACTACCTGGGCACCAGCGTACCGCCGGAGAAACTGGTGGGCGCGGCGGTGGAACTGAAGGCGGACGGCATCCTGGCCTCCACCATCATCAGCCACGACAACATCCACTACAAGAACATTGCCCTCATCGACCAAATCGCCCGGGAAATGGGCGTGCGCGACCGCCTGCTGTTCATGGCCGGCGGCACCCAGGTCACCCCGGAGCTGGCCCGCGAAGCCGGCGCGGACGAAGGCTTTGGCCGCGGCTCCAAGGGCGTGCATGTGGCTACCGCCCTGGTGAAACTTAGAAGAGAAAGGCAGGCGAAAGAACAGGCGTGACCGCTTTGCATGTGGACGCGCTGGTGGCGGAAATCGGTTCCACCACCACGCTGGTCAACGCCTTTGACGGCCTGAACGCCCTGCCCCGCTTTCTGGGGCAGGGCAGCGCCCCCACCAGCGTAGCGGCGGGGGATGTACTGCTTGGGCTGAACCAAGCGCTGGACAACCTGAAAAGCAACCTGGATGTGGATGAACTTACCTGGGGCGACCTGTTCGCCACATCGTCTGCCGCGGGCGGCCTACGCATGAGCGTGCACGGCCTGGTATACGACATGACCGTGCGGGCCGCCCATGCCGCGGCGCTGGGCGCGGGGGCGGTCATCCGCCAGGTCACCGCCGGCAAGATGACCGAGGGCGACTTAAACGCCTTGCAGGCGCTGCGCCCCAACCTCATCCTCATCGCGGGCGGTACCGACTACGGCGAGCGGGAAACGGCGCTGTATAATGCCAAGGCCATCGCCGCGCTTCACATGCAGGATATCCCCGTCATCTACGCCGGCAACATACAGAACCGCGCCGAGGTACAGCAGCTGTTTGAAGCGCAGGGCCTCACGCTGTCGGTGTGTGAAAACGTCTACCCCCGGCTGGACGACCTGAACATCGAGCCCGCGCGCAAAGTCATTCAGCAGTTGTTCGAGCAGCATATCGTCAAAGCGCCGGGCATGGAGCGCGTGTATGAACAGGTGACCCAGCCCCTGATGCCTACCCCCGGCGCTGTGATGGAGATGACCCGCCTGCTGTACGAACACATGGGCGGCCTGGTGGTGCTGGACATCGGCGGCGCCACCACCGACGTGCACAGCGCCTGTGAGGAAAGCGAAGAAGTCGCCCGGGTGCAGACCCGGGCAGAGCCGCTGTTCATGCGCACAGTGGAGGGCGACCTGGGGCTGTATGTCAACGCCGGCACCCTGCTTGATACTCTGGGCACAGAACAGTTGGACCGGGAGCTGGGCCTGGACAGCCGCGCGGTGCTTTCAGCCTGCGGCCCGGTGCCCCAAACGGAAGAACAATTTCGCCTGGTGGAACGCCTGGCCAAAGAGGCCGGGCTCACAGCCCTCGGCCGCCACGCCGGCAAGGTGCGCCACGTGTTTTTGCCCGGCGGGCGTCAACGCATCGCCGAAGGCAAGGACTTAACCGGCGCCCGTTGCCTGGTGGGCACAGGCGGTGCCTTAACCCGCCTGCCCGGCAGGCAGCAGGTGCTGCACGCGCTGCGCGACATGAACAGCAGCCGCAAGTGGCTGCTGCCCCGCCCGGGGGAGATGGACATTGTGGTGGACAGCCACTACATCATGGCGTCCCTGGGCGTGTTAAGCCGCAAGCACCCGCAGGCCGCGCTTGAACTGATGCGGCAGAGCTTTGACGCCGATACGGAAAGGAAGTGAGCGCATGTACCCCCAAATCCACGTGAACCTGGATATGTTACGGGAGAACACCGCCGCCGTTTCCGCCGCGTGCAAACGCGCGGGGGTGCACCTGTGCGCGGTCACCAAGGCGGCATGCGCCGACCCCGCCATTGTGCAGGCGTTCGTCCAAGGCAAGGCGGACAGCCTGGGCGACAGCCGGCTCATGAACTTGCGCAACATACAAAGCGACCTGCCAAAGCTGCTGCTGCGGCTATCTGACCCCCGGGAGGCCGAGCAGGTGGTGTCCAGCTGCCAGATGAGCCTGCAAAGCGAAATCGACACCATCCACGCCCTGGGGCGCGCCGCGCAGAAACTGCAGCGCCGCCACCAGGTGATATTGATGATTGACCTGGGCGACCTGCGGGAGGGCCTCATGTACACCGACCGGGACGCCATCATGCAGGCCGCCCGCGCGGTGAAGGACGCCCCGGCGCTGGGCCTGGCGGGCATCGGGGTCAACCTGACCTGCTTTGGCGGCATTGTGCCCGACCAGGAAAACCTGGGCCGGCTGCTTGGCATCGCGGCCATGCTGCGCCAGGAGCTGAACCTGCCCATTCCCGTGGTATCGGGCGGCAACTCCAGCTCGCTGTCCATGCTGTTTTCAGGGCAGTTGCCCCAGGGTATCAACCACCTGCGCATTGGGGAGGGCATATTGCTTGGGCGGGACACCGCCACGGGCGACCCCTTCCCCCAACTGCACCAGGATGTATTTACCTTCAGCGCAGTGTTGGGCGAGGTGCAGCAAAAACCCTCCCGCCCCATCGGCTCCACCGGGCCCAACGCCTTTGGCGAGGCCGTCTCCTTCCCGGACCTGGGCCCCATGCGCCGGGGCATTTTGCTGGTGGGCCGCCAGGACATTGACTGGGAGGGCTTCACCCCCCGTGACCACCGCGTCACGGTGCTGGGCGCCAGCAGTGACCACCTCATTGTGGACCTGACGCGCGCGCCGGAATACGCCGTCGGCGACGTGCTGCGCTTTGACGTGCGCTACGGCGCGCTGCTAAAGGCCTACACCAGCCCCTATGTCACCCGCGTTAGCTAAGCAGGCATTGCCAGGCGCACGCCTGTACATCATCGATTACTTCAGCAGCCGGCAGCAACCTGTGCTGCTGGCTTTTTTGTCCGCTTGCGACTGGCGGGCCGCGCGTTTTCTGCACACACTGCTGACGGAACAGCGGTTCAGCCAGGTGCTGGGCCCGGATGGGCACCTGTTTTTCCTGATGCACGGTCAGCAGCCGGTTGGCTTTGTTACGCTGACACAGAAAGACTGCATTGACGATGACACGCTGCTTCCGTGGCTGGGCTTTCTGTATGTAACACCCGCCTGGCGAAACCAGGGCTGCGCGGGCAAATTGCTGCGCCATGCCATGGCCGCCGCGCGAACACAGGGCCGCCAGCAGGTGTACCTGGCGACCGACCATGTGGGCTTTTACGAGCGGTACGGCTTCACCTATCTGCACAGCCGGTTGGACGTCTATGGCGACATGAGCCGCATCTACACCGCGCGTTTGGTGGATTGCGAAGAAGAGGCGAAAACGGTAAGATGATGCCATCTTCCCTGCCATGAAAAACAACGGAGGTTATCATGACCAAATACGCAAACCGCTTGCTGATCTGCCTGATGCTGTGCGCGCTGCTGCTGCCCGCCGTCCAGGCGGAAACAGGTACGCTTACCCTCACGGGGATTTTTCCGCATATGCAGGTACCGGAGAACGTGCTGTTAGACGAGATGACCCGCTACAACGCGACCCTCACCGCCCTGGGTGAGGACATCAACACCCTGGACACCGAAGACCCTGACCTGCTCAGCGGCAAGGAGTGGCGCCTGAATGACGAGCGCATGGCGGACTTTGCCCAGCACTTGGTGCTGTCGCCGGACGCAAGCAGGCTGTTCATGATATCGGGGGGCCAGGCCTTCACCTACGACTTTGGCACGCAGCACTTTCGCATCGTGACGCCTGACCCTGCCATGGGCCAGCAATACTACGCGGACACCTTCCTGCCCCAGTTTGGGCAGCTGGAAGACCTGGGTGTGCAGTGGTCGCCCGATGGGCGCTACATGGTGTTCACAGCCCCGCGCCTTTTCCTCATCATGATGCGCAGCACGTCGGCGCTGCTGCTGGATGTGGAACAGGGCATCATCAAGCCGTTGGTCGATGAGCCGCCCTTTGAGCTGATGCAGTCTGACGCAGGCGAAGGCGGCCGCTCGCCGCTGAAGGCCGGTTTTTCCCAGGACGGCAGCCAATTGTTTGTGGAGTTCATGGGCAAGCGGGCAGACGAGGCGATATACAGCGAAATCACCGCGTTTGACCTGGAAATGGGCGCGGAAAGCCCGGTTGCGCAGACCGATTGGGAAGCCGTGACCACAGACGCCCGGCTGTGGCAAACCGATTGCGGCCTGGTGTATACCTATGCCAACCTGAGAAGGAAAGGGCCCGTGGGCGTGGCGCTGACGGACACGGACGGCACCACCTAAGTGGCGGAAGGCGACCAGACCGCAGCACCCAGCCAGCAGCTGCCCTCCCCGCAGCTGATTGACGTGGCGGCGAGCCGGGGCCTGCTGTTTTCCCAGTGGGCGGTACCCACGGCACCCATGCTGCAGCTGTTCACCTGCGACACGCTGTCTGACGACGCACTGAACAAGGGGCTGGTCATCAAGCCGCAGGCGGCGCCGAATGAGCGCCTTGTCTCCCTGCCCCTGGCGGACGTGATGCAGGCGCAGCAGGATGCCTTCACACCGGGCGCTGGGGAAAACACCCTGGTCCCGATGAACGGGGCGCTCTCACCCGATGGGCAGTACATGGCGCTGCTCGCCTATTCCGAAACCACGGCCCGGCTGTTTGTGTATGCCTTTGAAGACGGCACGCTAAACGAGGTGACCTTGTCCGGTGAGGAAATGAACCGCGACAGCCTGTGGGGCCTGCTGGGCCAGCGCGTACCGCAAAACGCGCGGGGCATGCGCTGGGCGGGGGAAAATCTACTGGTGGTCAACGCAGACCGCCACACCCGCGTATACCAACTGACCAAAGCGGAATAACCAAGCAAAGGAGCGGCATATGGCCTACACCATTCGGCAAGGCACGGCGGCGGACGCCCGCGGCATCGCCGACACCATCGTTGAAGCCTTTTACGACCAGTTCAAGGCCCTGACCACCGACAAGGAGGGTGTGGCCAAGGGCCTGGCCCAGATGCTGCACCCGGAGCGCTTCACCGTCGCGGCGGATGGGCAGGGCAATGTGGTGGGCACCGTGGGGCTGTCAGATGAGCACAGCTACTGTGTCACCATCCGCCCGGATGTGCTGCGCGCCGCCATGGGCTTTGTGAAGGGCAACATCGCGGCAGTGGCGCTGAAGGACGAGTTTTACCGCCCCAAGACCTTCAAGCCCGGCCAGGCGCAGATAGACTTTGTGGCCGTGCGCAAAAGCGAGCGGGGGCAGGGACTGGCGCAGCAAATGCTGGAACACCTGCTCAAGCAGGGCGGCTACAGCCTGTACACACTGGACGTCATCGAGGGAAACGAGCAGGTGATGCCGCTATACGAAAAACTGGGCTTTCAGGAAACCGGCCGCGAAAAGGAAAAGACCGCCTGGGCCAAGGGCTTTAGCTTTCGGCACATGATGGCCTACGCGCCAGAGCAGCCGCGCGCTCAAACCGCACGTTAACAATGAAGGAGGCACTATGCACCAGGTGAAAATCACCGTCATCAAGGCGGACGTGGACGAGGCCCTGGCCAGGGAATACGGCGCTGAGGGCTTTGGCCCCTGCCCGGCCCACCGGGTGGGCGATACTTTTGTCACCGGCTGCGGCAAGCCCCAGGGCTTTTGCGATGAAGCGTGGAAGGCCATCTACCAGTACGTATTCGCGCTTGCCCACGGCGGGGAGCAGGTGCTGTTCTATGGCGGCGACTGGGTGCGCGACCCGGGCGTGGCCATCTGCAGCTGCAATGACGGCCTGCGCCCGGTCATCTTCAAAGTAGAAGCCGTTTAACACAAGAAAGGACACACCGCTATGCAAACCATCGTCATCGCCCTGGGCGGCAATGCCCTGCAGGCACAAGGCCAGCCTGCCACCGCGGAAAACCAGCTGGAGGTGGTCAAGCAGACCGCGCGGCTGCTGGCGCCCCTGATGCGGGACAACCGTGTGCTCATCGTGCACGGCAACGGGCCCCAGGTGGGGCGCATCGTCATTCAAAATGAACTGGCCCGGGCGCAGACCCCCGCCATGCCCTTTGACGTGTGCGGCGCCATGAGCCAGGGCATGATCGGCTACCACCTGCAGCAGGGCATCAAC
>CAYFSN010000022.1:0-24404 GCA_964345845.1 uncultured Christensenella sp. | reverse complement strand
ACAACCTGTCGGGTGTTGAGCGCCCGGTCAGCTTTGATGTAAAGCAGACCGGTTCTGAGGTGCAAGTGGTGCAGTCGCTGGCCAAGTGGAAGCGCCAGGCGCTGAAGCACTACGCCTTCCCGGTGGGTGAAGGGCTATACACCGACATGAACGCCATTAGGCGGGATGAGGAACTGGACAATCTGCACTCCATCTATGTGGATCAGTGGGACTGGGAAAAGGTCATCACCCGGGAAATGCGCACCATGGCCACCTTAAAGGACGCCATGCAGCGCATTGTCACCGCCATTTGCGCAACGCTTGACCTGCTGCACTGGAAGTACGCGGGCCTGCCTGTAAAACTGACGCGGGAGTGCACGTTTATCACCACCCAGGAATTGGAGGACATGTACCCCTCCCTCACCCCCAAGCAGCGCGAACAGGAAATTACCCGCCAGCACGGCACAGTTGGCCTTTTGCAGATTGGCGGCAAGCTTAACAGCGGTGCGCCCCATGACGGCCGGGCGCCTGACTATGACGACTGGCAACTCAACGGAGACATTCTGTTCTGGGCGGACACCCTGCAGTGCGCCATGGAGATTTCCTCCATGGGCATCCGGGTATCGCCGGAGACGCTGGATGAACAGTTGCGGCTGTCCGGCTGTGACGACAGGCGCCAGCTGCCCTTTCATAAAGCGCTGCTTGCAGGCCAACTGCCCTATACCATCGGCGGGGGCATCGGCCAAAGCCGCATGTGCATGCTGCTGCTGGGCAAGGCGCACATCGGCGAAGTGCAAAGCAGTTACTGGGACCAGGAAACCATGGCCCGCTGCGGGCAGGCAGGCATCACCCTGCTGTAAGGAGGAGTATGATGAAACCGCACGAAACGTTTGGCAGCCTGGTGTTTAACGCCCAGGTCATGCGCAGCCGCCTGCCCCGGGACGCCTATGGCGCGCTGATGCAAGCCATGGAAACCGGCAAGCGCCTGCCGCCGGAGGCCGCCAGCGTCATCGCCAACGCCATGAAGGAATGGGCGCTGGAGCACGGCTGCACCCACTACACCCACTGGTTTCAGCCGCTCAACGGCGTCACCGCGGAGAAGCACGACAGCTTTATTTCCCCGGTAAACGGCGGGCAGGTCATCATGGAGTTTGGCGCCAAGGAACTCATCCGCGGCGAGTCGGACGCCAGTTCGTTCCCCTCCGGCGGGCTGCGGGCCACCTTTGAAGCCCGCGGCTACACGGCGTGGGACCCGACGAGCTATCCCTTTATTAAGGACCATACGCTGTGCATCCCCACCGCGTTTTGCAGCTATGACGGCCAGGCGCTGGACAAGAAAACGCCGCTGCTGCGCTCCATGGAGGCCTTAAACCGCCAGGCGCTGCGCGTGCTGCGCCTTTTTGGCAACTATACCGCCCAGCACGTCACCGCCAATGTGGGCGCGGAACAGGAATACTTTCTGGTGGACAAGGCGCTGTACGACCAGCGCCGCGACCTCATCAACACCGGCCGCACGCTGTTTGGCGCCCGCCCGCCCAAGGGACAGGAGCTGAGCGACCACTACTACGGCAGCATCTCCGACCGGGTGACCCAGTTCATGCAGGCGCTGAACGAAGAGTTGTGGAAGCTGGGTATTCCCGCCAAGACCGAGCACAACGAGGCGGCGCCCGGCCAGCAGGAGCTGGCCCCCATCTATGAAAGTGTCAACATCGCCGCCGACCATAACCAACTGCTAATGGAGGTGCTGAAGCGCACCGCCCTGCGGCACGACATGGTGTGCCTGCTGCACGAGAAGCCCTTTGAGGGCATCAATGGCTCCGGCAAGCACAACAACTGGAGCCTGTCCACAGATGATGGGCAAAACCTGCTGGATCCCGGCGGAACGCCGGCAGAAAACGCGCAGTTTTTGCTGTTCCTGTGCGCCATCATCAAAGCCGTGGACGAGCACGCCGACCTGCTGCGGCTGTCGGTGGCCTCCGCCTCCAACGACTGCCGTCTGGGCGGATATGAAGCGCCGCCCAGCATCATCTCCATTTTTCTGGGCGATGAATTGACCGAAGTGCTGGAAGCGCTGGAGAACCACCGCACCTACGTGAAGGAAACCACGGCGGATATGTCCATCGGCGTGCACGTGCTGCCCAAGATTCCCCGGGATGTGTCCGACCGCAACCGCACCTCCCCCTTCGCGCTGACGGGTAACAAGTTTGAGTTTCGGGCGCTGGGCAGCTCCATGAGCATTGCCGAGCCCAATACCGTGCTGAACACCGCCGTGGCCGATACACTGCAGCAGTTCGCCGACATTCTGGAAAAAGCTGAGGACTTTCAAACCGCGTGTGAGCAGGTCATCATTGACAGCATCACCAAACACAAGCGCGTCATCTTCAACGGCAACAGCTACTCGCAGGAGTGGCAGAAGGAAGCCGCCAAGCGGGGGTTACAATCGCTTGATACCCTGGCGGATTGTCTGCCCCACATGACCAGCGAAAAGAACCTGGAACTGTGGCAGCGCCAAAGGGTGCTGAGCGAATCGGAGGTGCGCAGCCGCCAGGAGGTCACCAGCGAAAACTACTGCCAGGTGCTGCGGGTGGAAGCCCAAACCATGCTGGATGTCGCCCGGCAGGAAATCATCCCCGCGGTGATCGCGTTTTCAGGGGATGTAGCCAAAGCCGCGCAGGCGAAAGCCGCCCTGTTGAAGGACACAACACCCGCGGAACTGCCGCTGCTTGAGACCTTAAATGACTTAATTGCGCGGATGACCCAGGCCGCGGAGGGCCTGGAGGAGCGGCTGACAAACCTCAAGAAGAAAAAAGACTGGATGAGCCTGGCCATCGCCAGCAAAAAGACCCTGCTGCCCCAGATGGCGCAGCTGCGCGAAGCCTGCGACCGGGCGGAGATGCTGTGCAGCCGCGATAGGTGGCCTTTCCCCAGTTATGGTGACTTGCTGGGCAGCACCTGAGTGGGTATACTGGCTGATGGATTTCATAACAAACGAAACAGAGGACCACCCCTTGAAGAAGTACCTGTCTGAGTTCATTGGCACCCTGGTGCTGGTGCTGTTTGCCTGCGGCACGGCCGCAGTCACCGCCACTACAGCTGCGCCCACCGTGTCCTACCTGCTGACGGCCCTGGCCTTTGGCCTGGTCATCGTCGCCATGGCGTACTCCATCGGCAACATTTCCGGCTGCCACATCAACCCCGCGGTATCCTTTGCCATGCTGCTCAGCGGCAAAATCAGCACCAAGGATTTTGTTGGCTACATCGTGGCGCAGTTCGCGGGCGCGTTTGCAGGCGCGGCGCTGCTGGCCTGGTTCATCGGCACCGGCAAAGGCCTGGGCGCCAACGGCCTGTTTGAAGGCGACGTGCTCAAGTCCCTCGCCATTGAAGTGGTGCTGACTTTCGTGTTTGTGCTCGCCATTCTGGGCGTCACATCCCGCAGCACCAACGCGGCCACCACAGGCCTGGTCATTGGCTTGACGCTGACGCTGGTGCACATCCTGGGCATCTACTTCACGGGCACCTCTGTGAACCCCGCCCGCAGCTTTGGCCCGGCGCTGATGTTGGCCCTGGCCGGCGAAGGCACGGCGCTGAGCGTGGTATGGGTGTTCATTGTGGCACCGCTGGTTGGCGGCGGCCTGGCAGCCTACGTGTGGAAGTACCTGGATACACCGGAACTGCAGCGCGCGTAATACAGCCGAAAAGCAAAGGGGCCGTCTGTGGCGGCCCCTTTTAATGTGCATAACTTGGCGCTTACACAACCTCAAACGCATAGATGGTTGTGGTGGCGTACCGCTCCCCCGCCTTTAACAGCGTGTCACCAAAGTGCGGGTGGTGCACGGTGTCCGGGTGGTGTTGTGTCTCCAGCGCGATGCCGCTATAGGCACCGTAGTGCTGGCCGCCGCGCCCGGCGGCGTCCATGCCCTGGCCGGAGTAACACTGAACGCCAGGCTGGTCCGTGTGTACCCGCATGGCGCGGCCTGTCGCCGCGCAGGCCAGCAACGCCGCCTGGCGCAGCCCGTCGCCGTTTAGCACGTAACCGATGTCAAAGCCATTGGCGTGGGCGAACATGGGGTGGTCGCGCCGCTTGAGGGCGTCAGCCAGCAGCACGGGCACTCTCAAGTCATAGGGCGTGCCCGCCACAGGTAGCATCTCCCCGGTGGGGATCAGGTCCTCCCCCACGGCAATGACGCGGTCCGCGTCTATCGTCAAGGTATGGTTTAAAATGTCATCGGTGTCAGACAGGTTAAAATAAGCGTGGTTTGTCAGGTTCACCTGCGTATCCCGGTCGCTGAGGGCGGCATAGTCAATGCGCAGCTGGTTGTCATCATCAAACCGGAACGTGACGGTGACCCGCAGTTCGCCAGGAAAGCCTTCTTCCATATGGGGCGATACATAGCGCATGGCGACCGCCTGGTCATCTACTTGCTCCGCGCGCCACAGCCTGCGGTCAAAGCCTTCCAGGCCGCCGTGCAGGCTGTTTTTCCCTTCGTTGGCGCCCACATGGTAGGTGTGGCCGCTTAGTTCAAAACTGGCGCCGCCGATGCGGTTGCCATAACGGCCCACGGTGGCGCCCATATAGCCAATGCCGCCCGCGGCATAGCGCTGGGCGCTGTCCTGCCCCAAGCACACTTCCCCCAGGTTGCCATCCCGGTCTGGCACCCGGATGGACACAATATGCGCGCCCCAATCGGTTACCGATACCGAAGCGCCACCCGCATTGGTGATGGTATACAGGCTGCAGGGGTTGCCCTGGGGGTCTGCCCCGAAAGGGCGAATATCGACCGGCATATGAACCCTCCTCATTTGCCCAGTATGGGCGGTGCGACAGCGCTTAGCGCCGCCCCATCATCTGCGCCCACTGGTCAAAGCGGGCGACAAAGTCCTCGTTGTCCTTTGTTTTTTCCATCATGCTCAGCACCATGGCGATGCCTTCGTGCTCGGACGCGCCGGAAATCATCACGCGCACCTTGTTGGCCACATCCATTTCGGCGGGCGAGAGCAACAGGCCTTCCTGGCGGGTACCGCTTTTGAGGATGCTGACTGCCGGGAACAGCCGCAGTTCCTGCAGCGCTCGGTCCAGCGTCAGTTCCATATTGCCGGTGCCCTTGAACTCTTCATAAATGACTTCGTCCATGCGGCTGCCGGTATCCACAATGCAGGTGGCGATGATGGTGATGGAGCCGCCTTCCTTCAGGTTGCGGGCGGCGCCAAAGAAGCGCTTGGGCTTGTGCAGCGCGCCCGCCGCGAGGCCGCCGGACATGATGCGGGCGGTGTTGGGGGCAATGGTGTTATACGCGCGGGACAAGCGGGTCAGGCTATCCATCAGGATGACCACGTCCCGGCCGCCCTCCACCAGGCGCATTGCCCGCTGCATCACCAGTTCGCTGACACGGGCGTGGCTTTCGGCGGGCTCATCAAAGGTGGAGTAAAATACATCGCCGCCCACGGTTTCCTTCAAATCGGTCACTTCTTCGGGGCGCTCATCCACCAGCAACAGCATCAAATGCGCGTCGGGCTGCTGTTGTTTGACGGACAGGGCAATTTTCTTGATGATGGTGGTTTTGCCGGCCTTGGGCGGCGCCACAATCAGTGCGCGCTGGCCAAAGCCAATGGGCGCGAACAGGTCGATAAACCGCAGCACCGGGTCGCGCTCGGTGGCGCTGGACAGGTTGATGCGCCGCTGCGGGTAGATGGGCGTCAACTCGTCAAAATCGCGCCGTTTGGGCTGTTCATCGGTTTCGTGGCCGTTAATCTTGGTGATGTACAGCAGGGCCGCATAGCGGTCGCCCTCCCGCTGGGGGCGGGTTTTGCCCTCGACCAAGTCGCCATCGCGCAGGCCAAAGCGGCGAATTTGCGCGTTGGATACGTATACGTCATGCTTGCCGGGCAAAAAGTTGCCGGCGCGCAAAAAGCCATAGCCCTCGCTGTGAATCTCCAGCACGCCGCAGCCATCGCCGCAGTCGCCGGTGGACAGCATTTCGGGCACGGCAGGGTTAAGCCCCGCCGTTTCCCGCGCAAGGGGTTCCTTGGCGGCAGGCACAGGCGGCGCCATGCGGGCGGGTTCCACGGCAGAAAAGTCCGGCACCGGGCGGCGATAGGCGGCGATGCCCGCGTCCGGCTCAGCGGCCGGCGTTGCAGGCTGGGGCCGCACAACGGGGGGCACGTATGTGGTGGGCCGATAGCTTTGAGGGGCAGCGGTGGCAGGCGTAGGCCGCAGGGGTACCGCCGCGTGGTCCGGCGCCTGCGCGGCGTCCGGCCCAAAGCGGGAGACACGCTGCACAGGCCGCACGGGCATCACCGTGCCGTCGGCGCCCTGCTGGCCGGACAGCGTGGTGACCTGCTGGGATAGCGTGGGCGCATAGCGGCTGGGGGGCGGCTGGCTGGCCGTAAACGGCTGAGGGTTATGCCATGCACGAGCCCCCTCCAAGGTAAAGGCGGGCTTGTTTTTGCCGGTGGAGGTGGTCTGCGGTTTGCTGGGCGCGGGCCGGGGCGGCGTGCGCGGGGGCGCCGCGTCGTCGTGCTCGTCGTCGGCAATAATCATGGCGCGGCGCTCGGGCTGCGGTGCTGCAGCAGGCGCTTTATCAGCAGGCTGTGTGGGCGCCAGCGCCTGAACGGCCTCCTCCAGCGCCTCCTGAATGCGCTCCATTATCTGCGCCTTGGTGCGCAGCGTACCCAGCGCAATGCCCCGGGCTTTCGCGAATTCTCGCAGCTCGGCCACTGTCGCGCTGGACAGCTCATTGGGGTTGATCATGTATTATTCCTCCAGTTGCTGTTGTCAGCGGAGTGTGATTGTATGCCGACCCAAAAAGCGGCCAGCTTGTACCGAATGGTTATGTGGACTATCGTATGCCGGAATATGTGGGTTATGGCAGCGCCTGCACGGCGATGCCAATCAGGCCGGGGCCGGTATGAACGACCAGGGCGGGGCTGACGTCCGTCTGCACAAAGTGCAGGCAGTCGGGCAGCAGGCGCTTTAGCTCTTCCACCACGCGGCGGGCTTCTTCCTTGGCGTCTCCCTGCACCACGCCGATGCGATACCTGGCGTGCTTGCCGGCCTCTGCCACCGCCAGGCGGATGGTTTCCGCGATGGCTTGCGCCCGGCCGCGCACCTTGGAGGCCACCACATAGGCGCCTTCCTCGTTGCAGGTGATGATGGGCTTAATCTTCAGCAGGGTGCCCACCATGGCGGCCACCTTGCCGATGCGCCCGCCGCGGGAGAGGTACTCCAGCGTGGACAGGCAGAAAAACACGCGCGACTGTTTCACGCTTTCTTCCAGCTTGCCCACGATGGTGTCCAGGTCGTTGCCTTCCTGGATGAGGCTTGCCGCAAGCAGGGCCTGCACGCCCGCGCCAAAGCCGATGTTGGCGGTATCAATGACCCGGATATCCAGGCCCTGATAGTCCTTCGCCAGCAGACGCATCAGGTTGTAGGTGCCGGAGAGCGCGCTGGAAATGGTAATGGCCAGCACATGCTCGTAGCCGTCATGTTTGATCTGGTCCAGCACCGCCAGCACATCATCCGAACTAGGCAAAGAAGTACGGGGCACTTCAGTGGTCAGGCGGTCGTATACCTCCTGCGCGCTGATTTCCAGTTTGTCTTTGTACTCTTTGTCGTGGTAAATGATGGTGAGGGGAACCAGGTACATGCCATGGGTTTGGATATCATCCATCGGCACATCTGTACCAGAATCGACCAGTATGGCGATTTTTTGGGGGTTCATTCATATCCTCCTATGCGGACGCTATTGGCAGTTTATAGACTTTTAACAGGTGTGTCAACTAAAATTCATGTAAAGGCGCCTGGGGCTGGTTGGCGGCGTCTGTCGCCATTGACACCAGTGCCCGCTCGGCCTCTGCTTCGCCAGCATAGGGGTGCCGATTGGCCGCCTTTTCAAACTGCTTTAGCAGGCGCTGTGCTTTTTGCCCGTCCTTTTCATGCAGCAGCGCAAGGGCGTACTGGGTGCGCAGCACAGAAATAAAGCGCTTCATGGACTGCATAAACTGCCGCTGTTCCTTGGTCAACAGCTGTTCCGCGCACTGGGGGCGGGCAAGGCTGACAAGCGTAAGAAATATCCGGTCGCCCGTCAGCAGGCCGCGGTGCACCCCCGCCATGGCGCTGGGGATGGAAAGCAGGTGCGCCATCAATTGATCCGCCTGTTTGAAGGCATGCTCGTCCATCAGCCGATTGGCCGCAAAAACGGCCAGGGCAGCCACCAGGCCGTTGTGCATTGCCGCGTCAGGCGGGCACACGAACCACTCCGTCGGCATGTCCTTCAGCCGCTCCCCGCGGGAAAGGCGCTCTGCCATGCGCAGCTGCAGCACAAAGGCGCGCCGCGCATCCAGGTTGTCCCACATACTTAGCACGTTTCGCCCGTCGTTATCGACCGCGGCAAGGCGCAGCGGTATGCCGTTGAGCAGCGCGAACGCAAGCCCCACAACGGCGCCGACAAGCAGAATGAGGGCCGCCGCAAAAGGCAAGGGGCAGAGTATTACAACGGCAAGCAGCACCAGGCTGGCAAGTAGGTTAGCCACAGCACCGCCCAGGTTGTACCACACATACGGCAAATGCTCGTATGCGACATCAGGCGGCGACATCAGGCACTGTCCCAGGGTACCGGCCAATGGTTGCCGGCGAAAGCGTATCCGCTCGCCTTCCTTTATCCACATCCAACTGCCTACCCGGAAGGACACAAAACCATAGCCGCTGAGCAGCCCAAACAGCCAATGGCCGCCCTCGTGGATGACCACCTGCGCGTAGACCGCCGCGGCCGCGCCGCCAAGCACGGCCAGCAGCATATACCATTTGCCGGTGATTTCACCGAAGCTGACATGCCACCTGCTCATCAGCCATCCCAGGCCGACGCCCGCACCAAAGCCCAGCACCACAAACAGGGCAAACCCCAACAGGGTACGCCCCATGCTTTTTTTGCCATTACGCTTGTTCTTCAGTGGTTTAGCCTTTCATCCTGTTGGTTCACGATGGTTCATCGTAGTGTTCCAAGAAAGAAGTAAACGGCCCCTCATCGCGCAGGCGCCAGCCCAGCACAGCCCCCAGGCTGACCTTCTGGGCGGAGGAGAAGATGCAGCTTTCCGCATTGGGGTTTAACTGCTTCAGCTGCCCGATGAGGCGCTTGATTTCCGCACGTCCCCCGCCGCCCGGCTGGCGGGTCACCCGGCAGGCGCAGGTCATGGCGCTCAGCCCCACACGCTCAGCGAAAGACAGAATCATCTCTTCCCGTATCAGGTACATGGGGCGGATGAGCTCCATGCCCTGGTAGTTGCGGCTTTTCAGCTTGGGCATCATGGTCTTGAACTCACCGCCGTACAGCATGCTCATCAGCGTGGTTTCGATGACATCATCGTAGTGGTGCCCCAGGGCGATTTTGTTACAACCAAGTAGCTGCGCCTGTTTGTACAAGTGTCCCCGACGCATGGAGGCGCACACATGGCAGGGCGAGTTTTTCGCTTCCTCAATGCTCTCAAAGATGTCCGTCTCAAACAGGTGCAGGGGTACCCCCAGCGCTTCGGCGTTTTGCTCCAGCTGCGCGCGTTTCTCCGCGGTAAAGCCCGGGTCCATGCTGAGAAAAAGCACGTCAAAGGGAAAGTCGCTGTAGCGCTGAAGCAATTGCATGCACTTGGCCAGCAGCAGCGAATCCTTGCCGCCGCTGACGCACACCGCCACCCGGTCGCCGGGCTTCAGCAGTTGGTAGTGCCGCACGGCGGCTACAAAGTATTTCCAGATGGACTTGCGGTAAGTGGTGGTGATGGCGCGTTCCACTGCCGAGGATATTGACTGCACAGGCTGCTCCTTTAGGTAATCCACGGGATTATACCACGGGACACAGTGGTTATGCTATAATTCACCCTGCGGACAACCCGCGGATGGAGGAAACCATGTTAATGAAATTGGAGCCCATCGTGCGTAAAGCTGGGGCCATGATGCTGGATGCAGGAAAGCCAGCCGTACACACCAAGGAAGGTCATTTTAACTTTGTCACGGAAACAGACATGCAGGTGCAGGAATACCTGCGAGAGCAGCTGCTTACACTGCTGCCGGGCAGTGTGCTGTTTTCAGAGGAGCAGGACAACCGCCTGCTGACCACCGAATCCACCTGGGTGGTGGACCCCATAGACGGCACGGTGAACTACATGCGCGGGCGCAGGTTCTCCTGCGTGTCCGTGGCCCTGCTAAAGGGCAAGATTCCTGTGCTGGCTATGGTGTATGACCCGTTCAGCGATGAACTGTTCACCGCGCGCCGCGGCCAGGGCAGCCTGCTCAACGGCAAGCCCATCCACGTGAGCAACTATCCGTTTGAACACGCGCTGATTACCATTGGCACCACGCCCTACGACACGGACCTGGCGGACCTGGGCATGCGCATTGCCCACCGCATGCTGACCGAAGGCGGCGACCTGCGGCGCAGCGGCTCCGCGGCGCTGGACCTATGCTGGGTCGCCTGCGGCCGCACGGAGCTGTTTTACGAGTTGAAGCTGTCTCCCTGGGACTATGCCGCCGGTGCCCTCATCGCGGAAGAAGCGGGCGCCAAAGTGTGTGACCCCATGGGCGACCCGGTGGACTTCGGTCTGCCGGCGCGCCTGGTGGCCAGCAACCCCCAATGCGCCCAGCAGGCTGTGCAAATCCTGCGGGACGTCATTTCGGAGGGTTAAATGGCCATCCTGTTGTCATCCCCCCATGTGCATACCAAGTGGTGCGACGGCACATCCACCGCTGATGAAATGGCGCGCAGCGCGCTGGAAAAGGGCTTTGTCAGTTTGGGCTTCTCCAGCCACTCCGTGCAGGACTATGACCCCGCCTACTGCATTGCCCCCGAACACGAACAGGACTACATTGACGAAGTGCTGGCTGTGAAAGCGCGGTACGCGGGCCGCCTGCGGGTATGGCTGGGCATCGAACGGGACAGTTACTCCACCGCTGACCGCGCGCTGTATGACTATGTGCTGGGCTCGGTCCACTACCTGCCCCATGGCGACGATTACACCCCTGTGGACGGCCTGCCGGCAGATGTTAAGCGCTACATACAGGAAGTATGCGGCGGTGACGGCGCGGAAATGGCCGTACGCTATTACGACACCCTGGGAAAATACATCGAGAGTTACCAGCCCGATATCATCGGCCACTTTGACTTGGTGATGAAGCACAACCGGGAGGGGCAACTGTTTGACCCCAAGAATGCCCGCGTGGTGAAGGCCGCAAACGAAGCCATGGAGCGCGCTTTTTCCGGCTGTCAGCTGATGGAAGTGAACACGGGCGCTGTCGCCAGAGCCAAGGACGGCGCGCCCTACCCCAGCCTGGACCTGCTAAAGCGCTGGCGCCAGTTGGGCGGGGAGGTCATCCTGTCCAGCGACTGCCACTGGGCGCCGCAGATGGACGCGGGCTATGAACAAGGCCTCCAGCTGATGCGGGAGGCCGGGTATGACCATATGCTATTGTTGGGCGTGGGCGACCAGCTGTTTGACAACTGCGGGCTTTAAGCCTGCTGCGGGTTGCCCTCCGGCAGCGCCTGCCACAGGGGTTCCCGCGGGCCGCGGCTGTCCCGCAAGGCCAGCAGCCGCTTGATGCGCTGCTCCACCCGCCTGCCGGTCAAAGCGCCGGAGCGGTACTTGTCGAGCAACATCCGCACACCAACCGCCACGGGAATGCCCGGAAGCGCCCCGGCACCAAGGCCCGCCACCAGCGCGCCGGCACCCATGGCCGCTCCCGTTTTCACCACCCGGTACGCGCTGTCCTGCATTGCGGCGGTACCGGTTTTTTTGCCCAACAGAACGCGGCTGCCTTCCGTCACGGCAATCACCGCGAGCGGCAGCCCCATGCTGACCACGTTCAGCGCCTCATCGGCCAGGCCGCTGTCACTCAGCAGCCCCAAGTCAACAGACACCTCATCCGCCAAGCTTAAGCCCGCGGTGATGCTGTCCACCAGCGCGGCGCTTTGCCGCTTTTGGTATTTATCTGCCAGTTCTTTTAATGAACTCATGTTATCCCCCAAAGGTTTTCAGCAGCGCCGTCAGTATCCACGCGCTGCAGACGATGGCCGCGATGATGGTCACCTGGCGCAGCACGGCGTGCAGGCCTTTGCGCTGGGTGGCTTTGTCGCGCTGCTTTTCCAGCGCGTCCACCCGTTTTTGCAGGCCCTGTATGCGCTCCTCCAGTTTTCTGCGGTCCTCCTCCATCAGCGTGTGGGAGGCAGACAGCTGGCTTAACTCCTGGCGCGCGGTGATTAAGTCTTCCGACAGCCCCTCCGCCACCACCGTCATCTCCCGGGTGAACTCATCCACCAGGGCGTTCATATCGCGCGGCTTAAGCCCGCTCACAGCGGAGTCCAGCATGTCCTTTGAGCGCTGGATGAGGTTTGGCTTGCGCTCGCCCTGTTCCTGGCTCATACCAGCCGAATGCCGCTGGCCGCCTGCTCCGCGTTGTAGCGCGCCAGCAGGGCCTTGATGCGGTTGTAAGGGTTAAGCAGGGCGCTGAGGCTGTGGTCGCGGTTGAGGGTGGCAATCATGTAAGCGATGTACTTGGACAACTTGGCCTCCACGTACCACTTGGTTTCCTTCAAAGCGGGGTTGGAGTAGCTTAAGTCAGTGCCGATGACCTTGGTAATGATGCCCTGCTCATAGGCCTCCTGGAAACGCTCCAGGCCGTCTGTGAAGAACGCGAAGGTCACCATGCAGAAGATGCGATTGGCCTTGCGCTGTTTCAGTTCGCGCGCCAGGTCCAGCATGGAGTCGCCGCTGGAGAGAATGTCATCTGCGACGATAACATCCTTGCCTTCCACCGAGGTGCCGATATACTCATGAGCAATGATGGGGTTGCGGCCGCCGATGATCGTGGTGTAGTCGCGCCGCTTGTAGAACATGCCCAACTCCAGCGCCAGCAGCGAGGAGAAATAGATGTTGCGCGGCATGGCGCCTTCATCCGGGCTGACCACCAGCATGCTGTTTTTGTTGATGCTCAGGTCCTTCACCTCGCGGCACAGGGCCTTCAGCATCTGGTAGGTGGCCATGATGTTTTCAAAGCCCATCAGCGGCACGGCGTTCACCACGCGCGGGTCGTGGGCGTCAAAGGTGATGATGTTGGTGACGCCCATGCTTTCCAGTTCCTGCAGCGCCAGGGCGCAGTCCAGGCTTTCGCGGCTGGTGCGGCGGTGCTGGCGGCTTTCATACAGGAACGGCATGATGACGTTGATGCGCTTGGCTTTTCCGCCGATGGCGGCAATGATGCGCTTGAGGTCCTGGAAATGGTCGTCGGGCGACATGGGCACTTCAAAGTCGTACATCTTGTAGCGCACCGAATAGTTGGTGACGTCACAGATGATGTAGATGTCGTACCCGCGCACGCTGCCCTTCAGCACGCCCTTGCTTTCCCCGGTGCCAAAGCGGGGGCAGTAGGCCTTCATGAGGAAGGAATCACGGTTGGGCCCGGGCGAGGTGTAGTACTCCGTGTCCTGCGACTCCTCCAGGTTGTGCCACTTCAGCAGCCACGCGTTGATTTCCTCACCGATTTTCTCACAGCCGCTCATGGCAATAATGCCAAGCGGGCCATAAGGTACGTCGGTTACATCTCCCCAGGGCATCAATTGCGTTTCCATCCATTCCCTCCTGTGTACGTATATGATGTCAGGGCGCCAAAGTTGGCGCGGAGTCGCCGGGATATGCCTGTATGCGCTGCAGCTGCAGCCGGGGGTACCCCAGCTCCGCGCTGTCGTCGGTGACGTTCAGCCCCACCAGTTCGCCATAGGCGCGGATGGGGGTGTCTGGCCGGATGGCCGGGTCACGCTCGGTGATCAGCACGATGGTGTCCGCGTAGCCGGCCGAGGTCTTTCGCAGGGCCATGCTCAGCAGCCATTCGCCGCCCTGCTGTTCGGCGCTGATGAGGTAGCCGTCATAGGTGAGAAGCTTGCCGTCATACTGGGCCGCCTGGGCAATGAGGTCGGTATAAGGGGGGCTTAGCGCCTCGCCGGGCTGCTGGGGAATGTCGGTGGTGCCGGCTGCCAAAGCGGGGCTGGTCACAGGTATCGCCTCACCGGGCGCGCCCTTGACGCCCTGGTAGTCAAACGTGCGCATGTTGTAGTCCTTCTTGGAGAAGCTGAAGCGTACGTTATAGGTGCCCTCCTCGCGGGTGTTCACCTTAAAGGAGAAGGTGCCGTTTTTGTTGGTGCGTTTCTGGGTGCTTTTGTCGTTGACCACAAACTGCACCGTGACGCCGGCATCCGTGGTGCCCGACAGCGTGTAGCTGTCCTGGGTTAGCTGCTGGGGAAACTCCGGCGTGGTGAATATCACCGGAATCATGTTGCGCCGATAGGTGATGGGGTAGTTGCGGGTGGTTTCCTCCAGCCCCTCCAGCGTCGCCGTCATGGTGATGAGGAACACACCCTCCTGGGGCAGCCGGATGTCAAACTGATAGTGGCCCTTGTCGTCAGCCACGGTGTTGTAGCTGTCCGCCTGGGGGGATGCCATGGAGCCCACAACGGCGTTAAGCTTGACGCCAGGCCGGGTAGTACCCTCGATGGTGATGTCGGGCAGGTTGGTTTCCTCTGGCGGGATGGTCGTCTCGCTCAGCACCACCGGCAGGGATACACCGGGGGCGGCGGCAGCGGTGAACTGCAGGGTGTCAAACACCTTGTTCAGCGCCGTGTTGTCGCCAGCTTTCAGGCCGCGGCCGTATACCTGCATATCCATCATAATGGACAGGCCGTTTTTCACGCTTTTTCTGGCAAAGCCGCGGTACTGCAGCGTGCCGCCCGGGCTGAAGCGATACTTCAGCATCAAAAAGCGCCCCACGTGGGGAAAGTTTTTCCATTCGGCGCTCTCCACCCGGTAGCCCAGGTCCGCGGGCATGGCGGGGCCGTCCAGGTGTTCACGCCGATAGTCCGCCCGGATGCCGGCAGTTTGCTGGTCGATGTCAATGAGGCGCTGGCCGGGTTCATCCGCCAGGGCGCTGACCACCAGCACGCGGTTGTTGGCGTCGTCGTAGGCCTTCATCAGGATGCCCTGGGCCTTCCATTCCTCCGCCCAGGCGGCCGCGGAGCCGCCCTTGGCGTGGATGTATGTTTCGTTTTCTACAAGGTTTTCAGGGGTGAGAATGGGTGAATATGCCCCATCGGGCAGCTGCAGCACAGCGGGTATCGCTTCCAGGCCGACCTGCTCGGCGGAGGCCGGCAGTACTGTCAGCAAAAGCATGACCGCCAGTATCAACAAGCATCGATTGCGCAAGTGGAACCCTCCTTTTGTCGCTGCCTATATTCTATCATAGGCGGCAAAATGCCTCAACCAAGGAAGCGACGAAACGGAAAGCAGGAAGGCGCGGATACCCGCGCCTTCTTTGCTTAATAGGCCTTGGAGAAGTACATGACCTTGTCGGCCCCTTCCCCGCAGCAGACACAACTGTCGCCAATAGGGGTCTGGTCAAAGGGCATGTTGCGGCTGGTGGCGGAGGTCTCCTCCTTGATGCGGTCCTCGCAGGCGCGTTTGCCGCACCACATGGCGCGGGCATAGCCCTGCTGCACCTGCTCCACCAGTTCCTCGTAGGTGTACACATCCTTGGTGCGGCTCAGCCGGAAGGCATCGGCCTGCTCAAGCAGGTTCTGCTGAATGTCTGAAAGCAGCTGCTTTACGCCATCCACCAGGTTATCAAGCGGCAGGGTGCCTTTTTCCAGCGTATCGCGGCGCATGGTGGTGGCCACGCCGTTTTGCACGTCCCGGGGGCCGATTTCCAGGCGCACGGGCACGCCTTTTAGCTCCCACTCATTAAACTTCCAGCCCGGGCTTAGGTTGTCCCGGTCGTCCAGCTTGACGCGGATGCCAACTTCCGCCAGCTGGGCCCTGGCCTGCTCACAGGCTTCATCCACGCCGCCTTTATGGGCAGCGATGGGCAAAATGACCACCTCAATGGGCGCGATGGCGGGCGGCAGCTTCAGCCCCCGCTCATCACCGTGGGTCATGATGACCGCGCCAATCAGCCGGGTAGAGGTGCCCCAGCTGGTTTCATGGCAGTACTTCAGCGTGCCGTCTTTGTCCAGATACTGTACGTTGAAGGGTTCGGAGAAATTGGTGCCAAAGTTGTGCGTGGTGCCCGCCTGCAGGGCTTTGCCGTCCTGCATCATGGCCTCCACCGAATAGGTGGCCTGGGCGCCGGCAAACTTTTCCTTGTCGCTTTTGCGGCCGGCAAACACCGGGAGGGCCAGCACCTGCTCGCACACCTCCTGGTATACATCCAGCATGGTCAGGGTTTCTTCCTGGGCTTCCTCAGCGGTGGCGTGCATGGTGTGCCCCTCCTGCCACCAGAACTCGCTGGTGCGCAGGAACGGACGGGTGGTCTTCTCCCACCGCATGACGGAGCACCACTGGTTGTATTTCATGGGCAGGTCACGCCAGGACTGTATCCACCGGGCGAACATGGTGCAAAACAGCACCTCGCTGGTGGGGCGGATGGCCAGGCGCTCGGGCAACTCTTCCGTGCCGCCCTGGGTGACCCAGGCGACCTCCGGCGCGAAGCCCTCTACATGCTCAGCTTCCTTCAAAAGCAGGCTTTCGGGTATCAGCATGGGCATGGCCACGTTTTCGTGCCCGGTTTCCTTAAACCGCTTGTCCATCGCCTGCTGAATCAACTCCCAGATGCGGTTGCCGTAAGGCTTCATCACCATGCAGCCGCGCACCGGGGCGTAGTCCATCAGGTCGGCCTGGCGCACCACGTCGGTGTACCACTGCGAAAAGTTTTCGCTGCGCGGGGTGATATGCTCCACAAAGCCTTGTTTGTTATCCTTTTTCTGGGTCTGTTCCTTAGCCATGTTGCCTCCACAGTGTTGTTTGATTCCAGGGCACATTATACTCAATGCCCGCCACATAAACAAGCAGACTTGCGGCGCTCGCGCGCGCAAACGAAAAAACCGCGAACAAGGCTTGCAATCGCGTGGTCGGAATGGTAATATAGTCGGGCTGTCACTAAGGATGCGCCGGAAGGCCCGTCCGGAAATCCGCGACAGGGAGGTGGAAACCATGGGAAAGTATTGTGAGGTATGCAATAGGGGCGCAATGAGCGGCCATAAAGTCAGCCACTCCAACCGCAAGAGCAACCGCAAGTGGGCGCCGAACGTTCAGCGCATTCGCGCGATGCAGGGCGCGAAACCCACTCGTCTCAACGTGTGCACCCGCTGCCTGCGCAGCGGTCTGGTCACCCGGGCGCTGCCCAGGGTGTCGACTGAGGCCTAATCGCCCGCACACCATAAAAGCCGCCAACCGCTGGCGGCTTTTTGCTTCACCCGCGCGTACAAAGGAGAGCAACCATGCCCCAGCCTACACTGCACCTGATGGTGGGCCTGCCCGGCAGCGGGAAGACCACGTTTGCCAAGCGCATCGCCCAGGAAACAGGTGCCATTCGCTTAACGCCGGATGCATGGCATTTGCGGCTTTTTGGCGATGACACGGACCACCCGCAGCATGACAGCCGGCATACCGCGGTGGAGAGCATCATGTGGGACTTGGCTGTGGACCTGCTGAAGGCCGGCAACAGCGTTATCCTGGATTATGGGTTCTGGGCGGTGGAAGAGCGTGTTTACTTCTACAGCCAGGCGAAGCAACTGGGTACGCGGTTTCAGGTTCACGTTATGGACGTACCGCTGGACGAACTGCTGTGCCGCATCAGCCTGCGAAACGGCAACACCGCGGAGCCTGCGTTCACCATACTGCCCGTACACATGAGCAAGTGGGCCGCTGCCTTTCAGCCGGTTACCCCGCAGGAGTTAGCCGGCTACGCCGATTTGCTGCCTGAAGACTAATACATACTAACATGCGTAAAGCCCCCAGTTCGGGGGCTTTACGCTTTGATGGTCGATATTATCTGCCTCTGCCGCGCTTGCGGGTGTCACCCAGCAGGCGGTCGTATTCCGCCGGCTGGTCCAGCGCCTTGCCGCAGCCAACGGCGATGCACTGCTGGGGGTTTTCCGCCGCCATGCAGGGTATCTTGGTCATTTCGCTGATGACCTCCGGCAGCCCCTTCATATTGGCGCCGCCGCCGGTGAGCAGGATGCCCTGCTCAAAGACGTCGTTGGCCAACTCAGGCGGTACGCGTTCAATGACGGCGTGCAGGCCTTCCATCAGCTGGTGCAGGGGTTCCTCCATGGCTTCGGCGATTTCCTCGCGGGTCACCTCAATTTGCTTGGGCAGGCCGCTGACGATGCTTCGCCCGGCGATGGGCAGCGCTACGGAACTTTCGCCCATGGGGTATACGGTGCCAATGGCCACCTTGATGTCCTCTGCCGTATGAAAGCCAATGAGCAAGTTATGCTTTAAGCGCACGTAGCGGATGATGGCATCGGTGAAACTGTCCCCCGCGATTTCCAGGGTGTTGCGGGCCATCATCTCACCGGAGGCGATGACGGCGATGTCGGTAGTGGCACCGCCGATGTCGGCCACCATGCGCCCGCTGTACTGGGTAATGTCGTGCCCCGCGCCAAGCGCCGCGGCAAGCGGCCTGTCAAGCAACTGGGTGCGGCGGGCACCGGCTTCAAACATGCCCACGATGAGCTGGCGCTTTTCAATTTCATTGGCGGTGGCGGAAATGGACATGATGGCCCGGGGGCGCGCGAACAGATGCTTGCCAATGACGCGCACCACAAAGTGGTTAAGCATGATGGACAGCATATCAAAGTCCTGTATGGTGCCACGCTGCAGCGGACGCACCACCTGGATGTTGCCAGGCTCCCGGCCCAGCATGCGGTATGCCTCCAGCCCCAGGGCGATGACGTTGCGCGATTCATGGTCCACCGCCAGCAGCGCTGGCTCGTTGAGCACAATGCCTCGTCTGCGGGCATAAATCAGCACATTGGACGACCCCAGGTCAATGCCGATATCTTCCACTGCAGCCATCAGCTAAAACCTCCGTGACCTCTTTTACGGGCGGCAGTCGCCGACCATCTCATGCACACTATATCACACTTTGGTAACAAGTGCCACTTTTCTCGCAAAAAAGACGTCATTCTTTCGTATCATATCCACCCAGATGGGTAAACAACCCCCATTCGGCGAACAAATAGGGCGCGGCAGCCTATACGCTGCCGGTGGGCACCCACAGGGTGCGGTTGCCGTATATATCAATGAGCATGATGGCGGTGGTGCCCCGAAGCAGCGGCACCTGCAGTTCGCGCGCCAAGTCCGGCGTCTGCTTTTGCCGCATGGCGCTGGCGTAGCTGACAAAGGTGCCGTTGTTGTACAAACCGGCGTGCCATTGGTCTACCGTGTCCAGCCCGCGCAGCACGGGTGCGTCGTCTGTTTGCTCGTCGCCCTCCGGCGAGAGGATGTAGGCGTTCAATGAAAAGGTATAATACCCAATGCCCGGCAGCACGGCGGCGTCCAGCATCGCCCCCGTGCGCGACAGCGGCGCGTGGCAGGTGAGCTGGGTATCCCACAGGCGTTTTCTGCACACGCTGAAGGCGTGGCGGCTCTGGTCTGCCGCCAGGAAGGGGCGGCCGTGCAGGGATGCCGCGTAGGGCGTGGTGCCAGAGCCGCACATCAGGTCGGCCACCAGGTCGCCCGGCCGGGTAGAACACAGGATGATGCGCTCTAACAGCGCCACCGGTTTTTGCGTGGCGTAGCCCGTGCGCTGGGGGTCCTTTTGCTGCATCTGGCTGAGGTCGCTCCACACATCGTCCGGGTAGCTGGGCTCGTCATCGTAGTAGATGTATTCCTTGCCGCCGGAAACAATGGAGCGGTAACTGCGGCCATCCTTGTCCACGTGGCGCTTAAGGTGGTTGTCCCGCTCCGCCTTGGTGGCGGTGGGCACCTGGGTGATGTCAAAGTGGTGTTCCTTGCTGTTGGCGTAAAACAGGATGGTATCGTGCTTGCGGCTGAAGTAGCGCAGGCTTCTGCCGCCTGTCTGGTAACTCCATATGATTTCGTTGCGGAACTGCTCTTCGCCAAAGACGCTGTCCAGCAGTATGCGGGCGTGCGCCTGCGTGCGCCAATCCAAATGCAAAAACAGCGAGCCGCTGGGCGTCAGCAGTTTGCGGGCCAGGTGCACGGCCTCGGTGAGAAAGGCCATGTACTGGTCGCGGTCACCGCCCCAGGTGTCATTGAAGGCCGGAAAGTCGATAAAAGGCTTGCCCTTGCGCCAGCCCTGTTCCCCCACGCGCATGCGGAAGGTAAACCGGCTGCCGGTGAAGTAAGGTGGGTCCAGGTACACGCACTGTACCTTGCCATACCAGGGGCTGAAGTCAAGGGACAGGGCATCGCCCTGCATCAGCGTGCCCCGCACACCGGTGCCGTCCACCCGCTCTTTGTCGCAGGTGATTCTCTGCCACATCATGGCACGCCCTCCCTTCACGCTATGTAAACAGTCAATCGGCTGTTATCTTACCATGCCCTTCATCGCCTTGACAAGCAACCACGGCGGCGATAGTATGGCGAAAAGTCACCCCAAAGGAGCCACAACATGCGCTTTCCCCTGCCCCCGCAGGTGCTTGAGACCCTTCAGCGGTTGGAGGCCGCGGGCTTCGCCGCGTACGCGGTGGGCGGCTGTGTGCGCGATGACATCCTGGGCATTGAACCCAGTGAATATGACCTATGCAGCGCCGCCCGGCCAGAGCAGGTGCACGCGCTTTTTTCTGATGCGAAAATCATCAACACCGGCATCAAACACGGCACGGTCACGGTGGTGAAGGACGGCATGCCGCTGGAGATTACCACCTTCCGGGCGGACGGTGTGTATTCCGACGCCCGCCACCCGGACACCATTGCCTTTTCTGACAACATCCTGGACGATCTGGCCAGGCGGGACTTCACCTGCAACGCCATGGCTTTCAGCCCGGTGCATGGCCTGAAGGACCCGTTTGACGGCCAGCAGGCCTGCCGGGAGCGGCGGCTTTCCGCCGTGGGCGACCCGCTGAAGCGCTTCCAGGAGGACGCCCTGCGCATTCTGCGCGCGCTGCGCTTTGCCGCGGTGCTGGGCTTTGATATCGACAACAAAACGCACGAGGGCATGCTGGCGATGAAGGATAACATCCGCCTGTTGAGCCGCGAGCGCGTGGCGGTGGAACTGAACAAACTGTTGTTGGGACAAAGCGCAGCCGATGTGCTTTCCGCCAATGCGGACATTCTGGCCGTCGCCCTGCCTGACGCGGCAGGGTTGATGACACATGGCGATGGTGCATGGACAGCGGGTATTGCCGCCTTGCCCCTGCTGCCTGAGGAACTGGGTATGCGTTGGGCCGCCCTGCTGCATGGCCTGGGTGCCGAAGGCGCCAAGGGCGTTTTGCAATCCTTGCGGCAATCCAACCGGCTAAACGACGAAGTGTACACCCTGCTGCAGCATGTGGATGCTGATGTTGAGGAAAACGCGCTGCCCAGGTGGCTGTCCAAACTGGGCTATCCCATGCTGAAGAAACTGCTGGGGCTGCAACAAGCGTTGGCGCAGGCCCATCCCGCGGTGGATGGAAATGGAGCCGAACGCTACCAGCAGTTGATGCGCGCCGCTAAGACCGTTAACGACACCCACCCTTGTCTGCACCTGCGCGACCTGCCCGTGAACGGCAACGACCTGCTAGCCATGGGGTACCCTGCCGACAAACGGGTGGGTGAAACACTGCAGTGGCTGTTTGACCAGGTACTGGATGGCCAGGTGCCAGCCGACCGCGACACCCTGCTCACGCTGGCGCGCAGCAGGCTACAATAGTTGCCTTAGGTCGTTATGTCCGTACAAAAAAGGAGCTGCTCGGCAGCTCCTTAAACATGCTATCGATTAACGCTCCGGCTGCAGCAGACCCAAGTCACCGTCACGGCGCAGGTACAGCACATGCGTATCTTCCGTATCCTGGTCGATATACACGTAGAAGCTGTGTCCCAGCAGTTCCATCTGCATGATGGCGTCTTCGCGGCTCATGGGGCGCATGGTATAGGTCTTCTCGCGCACCACTTCACGGGGACGGCGGTCTTCGGGATCAAAGTCCTCAACAAACTCGGGCTGAGCCAGGTCCACATCGTCGCGCAGGCGCTTTTCCAGCTTGCTGCGGTGGCGCAGCAGTTGCGTTTCCAGTTTGGCCAGCGCGCGGTCGATGGACATGAACAGGTTGTCATCACTGGAGGCTTCTGAGCGCAGCGTGACGCCATCCATGGGCACGGTGATTTCTACGATGCGCTGGTTCTTCTCCCGGCGCATGCGCACCAGCACCTCGGTGCCCGGCTTCAGGTAGCGGCTCATGGTTTGGGTCTTTCGGGTGACACGGTTGGTGATGCCCGGGGTGACGACCATGTTCTTTGCGGTAATCTGGATTTTCATATGCGAACTCCTCTCTATGGGAATACTTCATGTATACCCTTTTTATTCCACGTGCTTCATCGGGATTCCTGCCTGACACAAAAAATGGCATCAAAAAAGTGCCCGAAGGCACTTTTATGAGGGCGATGGATTAGACCATTTCGATGATGACGCGTTCGGCGCCGTCGCCGCGGCGGGGCCCCAGCTTGTAAATGCGGGTGTAACCGCCAGCGGTGCCCTTGTCCTGGTTGCGCTGTTGGTACTTGGGGGCGTATTCGCGGAACAGCTTCTCCACCAGGGGGTTGTTGTTTTCCTTGGTGCGCTCCCGGTACTCTTTCTTGGTCTCATCATCCAGGCGCGGATGCGGCATGGAATACAGATAGGCCATCATCAGCCGGCGCGCGTGCAGCTTGCTGGGCGCGTCATTGACAACGTCGATGCTGACAATCTGTCCCTTTTCGTTGTGGTATTCTTTGGTGGCGTTCACGGTGTTGCCGTGCTCGCGAATGGCCAGGGTGACCATGCGCTCGGCCATGACGCGCACTTCCTTGGCGCGGGCCAGGGTGGTCTCAATGCGGCCGTACCACAGCAGGTTGGTCACCTGGTTGCGCAGGAGGGCCTTGCGCTCCGCCGCCGGAAGGCCAAGTTTGCGTTGTTGTGCCATGGGGGATTCCTCCTTATGCCCGTCCGGGGCTGTTACTTGTCGTCAGACTGGCGCAGCGCCAGACCCAGTAAGGCCAGCTTCTGCTCCACTTCTTCCAGGCTCTTCTTGCCCAGGTTACGCACCTTCATCATGTCCTCCTGGTCCTTTTGTACCAGTTCGGCCACGGTGTTGATGCCTGCGCGCTTGAGGCAGTTGAAGGCACGTACGGAGAGATCCAACTCTTCGATGGTCATCTCCGGCGCCTGGCCTTCGGCGTCCTCAGCGTCTTCCGGCTCTGCCTTGGTCACCGGCTGATCGGTCAGCTTGGTGAACAGCGACAGCTGCTCGGTCAGCAGTTTGGCGGCCATGCCCACGGCTTCTTCCGGGTTCAGGCTGCCATTGGTCCAGATTTCCAGAACCAGCTTGTCAAAGTCCATCACCTGGCCAACGCGGGAGTTTTCCACCGTGTAGTTCACCTTACGCATGGGCGTATAGATGGAGTCTACCGGAATTACACCGATGTTGGAGGGGGTCTGCTTGTTCTTCTCCGCCGGCACGTAGCCGCTGCCGCGTTCCACGGTCAGCCACATGTGCAGCGTAGCGTCCTTGTCAAGCGTGGCGATGTGCAGGTCCGGGTTTACCACTTCCACTTCGCTGTCCACGCGGATGTCCGCCGCCGTCACGACCTTGGGGCCGCTGACGTTCAGCTCCAGCACTTTGGGCTGGTCCACGTGGGAGCGCAGGGTCAGTTCCTTGATGTTCAGGATGATGTCGGTGACATCTTCCTTGACGCCGGGAACGGTGGAAAACTCGTGCTGAATGCCTTCAATCTGGATGCTGGTGACCGCGGCGCCCGGCAGTGAGCTAAGCAACACACGCCGAAGGGCATTACCAAGGGTATGGCCATAACCGCGGGCCAGGGGCTCGATGGTAAAGCGAGCGTAAAAATCGTCTTCTTTGCTGCTGGTGCGCTCTATCTGAGTGTTTTCGATATCAACGATCACAGTTCTTCTTCCTCCTGACGCTCATCGTCTGTCCTAAATGGTGATGGGGTCAATGGTTAACGGGAGTAGAACTCAACAATCATGTTCTCCTGCAGAGCGAAGTCGATATCCTCGCGCCCGGGCAGGGCGGATACAGTCGCGGTCAGCTGGTCGGCGTTCACATCCAGCCACTTGGGCAGAATGCGGGGGCTGCCTTCACGGGCGGCCTTAAAGGGGGTGTTTTCCTTGCTGGTGGCACGAACGGTGATGACATCGTTCACGTCTACGCAGTAGGAGGGAATATCAACCTTCTGACCGTTCACCTGGAAGTGGCCGTGGTTCACCAGCTGGCGGGCAGCGGCGCGGGAAGGCGCCAGGCCGGCACGGTACACCACGTTGTCCAGGCGGCGCTCAAGCAGCTGCAGCAGCAGCTCGCCGGTCACGCCGCGCATGCTGGTGGCACGGTCATAGGTGCGTTTGAACTGGGATTCCATCAAGCCATAAGCGCGGCGGGCCTTCTGCTTTTCACGCAGCTGGGTGC
>CAYFSN010000021.1:0-24420 GCA_964345845.1 uncultured Christensenella sp. | reverse complement strand
TGGGCTGCCGCACCCGCGTCATGGCAAACATGTACGACGACAGCCGTGAAATTGCCCCCCGCCGCGGTAACCTCAGTTTCACCTCCATTAACCTGCCCCGCATCGCCTTGGAGGCCCAGGGGGATGAGCGTTGGTTCTTTGAAGAGCTGGAGCGCAAGATGGAACTGGCGTACGAGCAGCTGAACGAGCGCTTTGAAATCATCGCCCGCAAAAAGGTATACAACTTCCCCTTCCTGATGGGACAGCATGTGTGGATGGATTCTGAAAAACTGGCGTGGGATGACGAGGTGCGCGAAGTGCTGAAACACGGCACCCTCACCATGGGCTTCATTGGCCTTGCGGAAACCCTGGTGGCGCTGCGCGGCAAGCACCACGGTGAAAGCCCGGAAAGCCAGAACCTGGGCCTGGAGATTATCGGCTTCATGCGCAATTTCCTGGACCGTAAGGCAGAGCAACACCACCTGAACTATACCCTGATCGCCACCCCCGCCGAGGGCCTGTCAGGCCGCTTTGTGCGCATGGACCGTGAGCGCTTTGGCGAAATCCAGGGCGTGACCGACAGGGATTATTACACCAACTCCTTCCACATCCCGGTGTACTACCCCATCAGCGCCTTTGACAAGATTAACCTGGAGGCGCCCTACCACGCGCTGACCAATGCCGGGCACATCACCTATGTGGAGATGGACGGCGACCCCATGAACAACCTGGACGCGTTTGAAAAAATCATCCGCTGCATGAAGGAAGCGGGTGTGGGGTATGGCTCCATCAACCACCCCATCGACCGCGACCCGGTGTGCGGCTACAACGGCATCATTGAGGACACCTGCCCCCAGTGCGGCCGCAAGGAGGAAGACCACAAGTTTGAGCGCATCCGCCGCATCACCGGCTACCTGGTGGGCACCACGGACCGCTTCAACGACGCCAAACAGCACGAGGAACACGACCGCGTCAAGCACGGCGTTGAGGCGTAAGTCCCATGCAGTACCGTTTGTCCGGCATTGTCAACGACAGCATTGTTGACGGCGCAGGCTTCAGGCTGGCGGTGTTTATGCAGGGCTGTCCCCACGGCTGTCCTGGATGCCATAACGAGGAGACCTGGGACCCGCAGGGCGGCCATGAAGCCGATACCGAGGACATACGCCAAATGCTGAAAAGCAACCCCCTGCTGGATGGGATTACCCTGTCCGGCGGGGATCCCTTTTTTCAGCCGGAGGCGGCCTTGGCCATGGCCCGCATCACCAAAGATATGGGGCTGAATGTGTGGGCCTATACCGGGTGGACCCTGGAAGAACTGCAGGCCATGGAGAACCCCGCTGTGCAGGCGCTGCTTGAGCACATTGATGTGCTGGTGGACGGGCCCTTTATCCAGGCGCAGCGCTCGTTGGCGCTGCGTTTCCGGGGCAGTGCCAACCAACGGCTGATTGACCTGCCCGCCACCCTGTCCTCCGGCAGTGTGGTGCTTTGGGCCTGATAGCAGGAGGGATTGATGCGCGCCAATCGTGGCCCGTTGTACATCTTTCTGGCCGCCGTGCTGTGGAGCTTTGCCGGCGTGGCCTCCAAGTTCATCCCCTGGGGGGCGCTGTCCATCGCCTGCGTGCGCGGTGTCATCGGCGCTGTCACCATCGGGCTGTTTAACAAGCAATGGGTGTTTAAACCTACGCTGGCCGTGTGGCTGGCGGCGCTGGGCACCATGACCACGTCTGTGCTGTTTATGCTGGCCAACAAAATGACCACGGCGGCCAATGCCATTGTCATTCAGTACATCGCGCCGGCCATCGTGGTGGTGATGTCCGCTCTGTTTACCCGCACCCGGCCCGCTAAGCGGGAGCTGATGATGATTGCGCTGTGCCTTGGCGGCATCGCGCTTTTTTTCCTGGGGCACCTGGGCCATGGCGCCTTGGTGGGGGATTTGCTGGCGCTGCTCAGCGCGTTCACCTTCGCGCTGATGTTCTTCGCCAACCGCCTGCCCGGCGCCAACCCCATGCAGGCCAGCTACCTGGGGTGCCTGCTGCATGTGGTGCTGCTGCCATTTGTGTTAAGTGACACGCAGGTGGCGGGCTCCGGCGCTGAGGTGTGGCTGGTCATCCTGCTGATGGGCGCCCTGCAGACGGGGCTTGCCTATGTGGTTTTCTCCAAAGGCATTGTGCATACCTCACCGGTGTCGGCCAGCATCATCGCGATGATTGAGCCCATCTTAAATCCGCTGTGGGTCTTCCTGCTGCTGGGGGAGCGCCCCGCCGCCCTGGCGTTGGCAGGGGCCGCCATCGTCATCAGCGCCACGGCAGCCTACAACGTATTGCTCAGCCGCGACGCCATGCGCCAGCGGGAAGCCGAGTCACAGGCGGTATAAGGATCCGCACCGCAAACTTTTTACCCGGTATTCCGGCGGTTCTTTTTTCCTTTGCGCTTGGGCTTCGAGCCCCAAGCGCTGTTTTTCGTGTTACAATTCGCCATCACATAAAGGAGGCGCGCGATGCTGGGCGTACTCGTGAACACCCTGGCGGTGGTTGTGGGCAGCGGCGTTGGGCTGCTGTTCAGAAAAGGCATTCCGGATAAAGTCACCCGAGCGGTGATGTCTGCCATTGGCCTGTGCACGCTGTACCTGGGCATCACGGGCGCGCTGGTCGGGCAAAACGCGCTCATCATCATTGTGGCGTTGGTGGTGGGTACAGCCATCGGCACCCTGCTGAACATCGACTGCGCCATCAACCGCCTGGGTAGCTGGGCGGAGCGGGCCTTCAAACGCAAGCCCCAGCAGGGGCCTTCCCTCAGCGAAGGCTTTGTTACAGCCAGCCTGCTGTTTTGTGTGGGCGCGATGACGGTGGTGGGCTCGCTAAACGCCGGGCTGAAGGGCGACCACAGCATGCTGTTTGCCAAGTCTGTGCTGGACCTCATTGCCGCCGCCATGTTGTCGGTCAGCCTGGGGGCGGGGGTGATGCTGTCTGCGCTGTTTGTGCTGGTGTTTCAGGGCAGCATTGTGCTGCTGGCGGGCGTGCTGCAGCCGCTGCTGAGCGAAGCCGCCATCGCCGAGATGACTTGCGCCGGCTCCCTGCTCATTGTGGGGCTGGGCTTAAACCTGCTGGGCATCACCAAACTGAAAATCGCCGACATGATGCCGGCCATCGCGATAGCGCCAGTATTGGTGGGCCTGCTTTCCCTGTTTGCTTGAACGAAGGCGCGCTGCCTTGTTCGCGCCACCCCGGTATGCTATACTTCGCCCAACACAGAATATGAAGGGGGCCATTGTATGATCCGTGTCGAGATCGTGAAGCCTACATCCAAAGGCATTCAGCCCTTTTTGCGTCTGCCTGATGACATTTACCGGGACTATCCCCACTGGGTGCCCCGTCCCCGGCGAGAGATGACCCGCCTGCTGACCGGCAAGGACAACGAACTGTTTCAGCAGGGCATTCAGCGCTTTTTCCTGGTGTACGATAATGACCGGCCCGTGGCCCGCGTGCTGGTGGGGGTGGATGTATACCGCAACGCCCAAACCGGACGCAACGAGGGCTACTTCAGCATGTTCGAGTCCTTTGACCGCATGGACTACGCGCGGGCAGTGCTGGACGCGGCGCGCGCCTTCCTGAAAGACCATGGCGTCACCCGTGTGCTGGGCCCCCAGGCGCCGGAGTACTCTCTGCTAAACCGCGGCCTGCTGGTGGAGGGCTTTGACGGACCGCCGGTGCTGTACAACCCCTACAACCCGCCGTACTACCAGAAGCTGCTGGAGGAATACGGCTTTACCAAGGAGCGGGACTACCTGGCCTACCTCATTGACATCGAGCAGGCCAACGTGGACCGCTTCGCCCCGCTGACCAACCGGGTGCAGCTCCGCTTTGGCTTCAAGGCGCGCAACATCGACCTGAACAAGGAAAACCTCGCCCGTGTGGCGCAGGACATCGCCACGGTCATCGCCGAGGCGACGCCGCCGGAGCCGGGGGTCTACATCCCCACCACGGATGACATCATCAAGATGCTGCGGCGTGTGCGCCCCTTCTACCGCAAAAACCTGGCGGTTATCGCCTACGCGGACAAGCGGCCTATTGGCGTGCTGCTGGGGCTGATGGACTTTAACCGCGTGCTGGTGAAACGCCGCGGACGCAGTGACCCCTTCAGCCAGCTGATGGGGCTGCTGGCGGCGCCCCGCATTGACACCGCCCGCTGCCCCATGCAGTATGTGGTGCCGGATTATCAAAACAAAGCGGTCAACGCGGTGCTGTACCACCGCGCGTGGGAAGGCGCCAGGAAGCTAGGCATCCAGCGCATCGAGGGCTCCACGGTGGATGAAACCAACATCGCTTTGGTGAACAACACCCAGCTGGCCGGCGGCAAGCTGTACCGCATCTACCGCAACTACCAGCTGGCGCTGTAGTTGCGCGCGGCGCTGATGGAAATACCCCAAAGGCCTTGAACAACCGTACGCTTTGGGGTATAATCAACGCTGTCTGATTTTGAGGAGGTTGAACCACTATGACCACTGCCCAGTTGATTGTGAACATCCTGTTGGTGATTTCCGCCCTGGCGCTTATCGTTTCGGTCCTTTTGCAGAAGGGTGACACCGGCGGTATGGGGGCCATCATGGGCGGCAGCGGCGCCGATAGTTTCTTTGGCAAGAACAAGACCAAGACCCTGCAGGGCAGGCTGGCGCTGCTGACCAAGGTATCCGCCGGCTTCTTCGTGGGCCTCGCTCTGCTGATGATTTTTCTGATGTAATCCGCGAGCCCATCGTATTTGCGACCGGCGCTTTGCGTCGGTCATTTTTTCTTGGAGTGTAAATCAACAGCATATGATTGTGCTCACCATCAGCCAACTGAAAAAGTCCTTTGGCGTCGAAGAAGTGCTGACCGACGTCAGCTTCACGTTGTCAGAAGGGGACAGGCTGGGGCTGGTGGGGGTCAACGGCAGCGGCAAGAGCACGCTGCTGCGCATCATCGCGGGGCAGCTGGCGCCGGACGGCGGGCAGGTATCGCTTCAAAAGGGCATGCGGCTGGGCTACCTGGAGCAAAGCTACGTGCCGGAGCCGGGCAGCACCGTCTATGAAGAGATGGACCGGGTGTTTGCCCCCGTGTACGCTATGGAGGCACGCATGCGCGAATTGGAGCAGCGCATGGGCGAAGCCCGGGAGAGTGAACTGCAGACCCTGGGAAACGAATATGCCCGCCTGCAGGCGCGGTTTGAGGCGGCAGACGGCTACGCCTGCAAAAGCCGGGTGCAGGGTGTGCTGCACGGCCTGGGCTTTCTGGGCGAGCGGCAACAGCAACAGGCAGACAAATTGAGCGGCGGGGAACTGACGCGCCTTCACCTGGGGCGGCTGCTGCTTCAGCAGCCGGATTTACTGCTGTTGGATGAACCCACCAACCACCTGGACCTGGACGCCCTCGCCTGGCTGGAAGAGTACCTGGCTGGCTATGGCGGGGCTGTCATCGTGGTCAGTCATGACCGCTATTTCCTGGACCGCGTATGCACCGGCATGGTGGAGTTGCTGGCAGGTGAGGCCGAACAATATCACGGCAACTATACGCGCTACCTCGCCCAGCGGGAGGAGCGCTTTTTGGCGCGCAGCCGGGTGTGGCAGGCACAGCAAAAGGAAATCGCGCGCCAGCAGGCCATCATTGCTCGGTTCAGAAGCTTTAACCGCGAGAAATCCATCCGCGCGGCAGAGAGCCGCGAAAAGG
This sequence comes from uncultured Christensenella sp., assembly GCA_964345845.1. Taxonomy (GTDB): domain Bacteria; phylum Bacillota; class Clostridia; order Christensenellales; family Aristaeellaceae; genus UBA1038. Next base: position 18,742 of record CAYFSN010000021.1, on the reverse strand, counting down.
CGCTGGACCGCATGGAGCTGGTGGACAAGCCGACGGAGGCCCAGCAAGTGCGCTTCAGCTTTCGAGCGTACAGCCGCATGGGGGATGAGGCGCTTAGGGTAAAGGGCCTCCGCAAGGCCTTCGGCGAGCGGGTGCTGTTTGAGGACGTGGAACTGCTGCTGAAAAGCGGCGAACGCGCGGCCCTCATCGGCCCCAACGGCGTGGGAAAGACCACCCTGCTTGACTGCCTGGTGGGCAGACAAAAGCAGGATAGCGGCCACTACCTGTGGGGCGCTGGCGCCGATGTGGGCTACTACGAGCAAAAGCAGCAATCCCTGCAGGGGGAAGAGACTGTGCTGCGCGCGGTGTGGGACCAGTTTCCCCGGCTGATGCAGCACGAGGTGCGCGGCGCGCTGGGTTTGTTCCTGTTTACCGGGGATGACGTGTTTAAGCCGGTCAGCGCGCTGTCCGGCGGTGAGCGGGCACGGGTTGCCCTCACCAAGCTGATGCTCAAGCACAACAACTTTTTGCTGCTGGACGAGCCAACCAACCACCTGGACAGCGACTCCCGTGAGGCGCTGGAGCAGGCGCTGGAGGGGTTTGACGGTACCATTCTGGCCGTCAGCCACGACCGCTACTTCATCAACCGCTTCGCGACCCGCGTGCTGGTGCTGACGCAGGACGGCATCGAGAGCTTTGACGGAAACTACGATGACTACCTGCGGGAGATGGCCCGGCGAAAAGACCCGGACGCCATGGCGGCTGCGGGGCTAACCCGCACGGAACAGCAAAAGCAGCGCCGCAGAAGCCGCCAGGAACGCCAGGCGCTGCAAAGCCTCCAGCAAGCGGTGAAAACAGCGGAGGAGCAGGTGCAGCAGGCGGAGGATACACTGGCAGAGCTTCAGCGGCGGTTGATGGACCCGGCCGTATACGCCGACCCGGAAAACGCGGCCCAGGCCGCGCGGGACATCCGCCAGCAAGAGGAAAAGCTGGAGGCCGCCTACCTGCATTGGCAGCAGGCGGAGGATGACCTGAGAGAAGCCCAGGAAGAGGACCAAAGCTGACACATTACGCCGCTTAAATGCGGCGTTCTTTTTGACAGAAGTGCAGGGAAACCAGCCCCATGCGGGCGCAGGAATATAGGAAAAATCAGGCTTTTTACATGGCCTGGTATATTTCTTTACCGCGACTTTACTTGAGTTCCCAGCCATGCTATGCTAACGTCAACAAGGTTTGAAAACTGAAAACCACGCATCCAAATGAGAGGAGTATTCATCCATGAAAAAACTGCTATCCCTGGTATTGGCCTCTCTGCTGATGATTGGGCTGGTTCCCTTTGCCCAGGCAGAGAAGGTCATCGAACTGGACATGTACTTCCCGGTATCTGTGGGCGGCGGCCCCGATGCCCTGATTACCGCGCTGACCGAACAGTTCCACGCGGAGAACCCCGGCATCAAGGTGAACCCCGTGTATGCCGGCTCCTACGCCGACACCCGCACCAAGGTGCTGGCGGCCATCCAGGCCGGCAACACCCCCGCCATTGCGCTGATGTTCTCCATTGACCTGTATCAGCTGTACTCCATGGGTGTGCTGTATGACTACGACAGCTTCGTCACCGATGAAGCCGGCGAAAAGTGGCTCAACGGCTTCTATGACGGCTTCATGCAAAACAGCCGCCTGGACGGAAAAACGTACGGCATTCCGTGGCAGCGCAGCACCATCATCATGTACTACAACAAAGACATGTTCCGCGAAGCGGGCCTGAACCCCGATGCGCCGCCCGCCAACTGGGCAGAGCTGCGGGACTACGCCCAGAAGCTCACCGTGAAGGACGCGGCCGGCAACACCACCCGTTACGGTATTCAGGTGCCCAGTGACAAGGCCGGCTATGCCTACTGGATGCTGCAGACCTTCACCCTGACGCAGGATGGCTTCAACATCATGTCTGACGACGGTAAAGAAGTCTTCTTCAACGACCCGCGCACCATCAAGGGCCTGGAGTTCTGGAAGAGCCTCAGCGATGACGGCAGCCAGGCGCCCGGTACGCCCAAGTGGTCCACCACCGTCAGCGACTTCCTGGAGCAGAAGGTTGCCATCATGTACCACACCACCGGCAACCTGACCAACGTACGCAAGAACGCCACGTTCGACTTTGGCACCAGCCGTCTGCCCGCGGATACATCCTTTGGTTCGCCCACCGGCGGCGGCAACTTCTACCTGTTCAAGGGCGTGCCGGAAGAAGAAACCCAGGCGGCCTATCAGTTCATTCAGTGGATGACTAGCGACCCTGAGCGTGTCGCCCAGTGGTCCATTGATACCGGCTATGTGGCCACCCGCCCGGAAGCCTATGAAACCGAGCGCATGATTACGTACTCCACCGACTTCCCCTCAGCCCTCACGGCCCGCGACCAGTTGGAGTTTGCCCACGCGGAGTTCTCTGTGTATGACCAGGGCGCCGTGCAGGACATTCTGGACACCGCCATTGAAGCCGCGATGACCGGCACCAAGACGCCTGAGGCTGCCATGAACGACGCCCAGGCTGAGGCCGACGCCATTCTGGCCGACTACAGATAAGCACCATCAACCTGACACCGCCTTCCCGGCTTGGCCGGGGAGGCGCTGTCGATTGGAGGAGTTATGACGCCTTACCAAGCGGACGTACAAAAAGTGAACCGCGTTAACCGCGCAAAGAAACGCCGAACTACCTGGCTAGCGTGGGGCATGCTGTTGCCCAGCTTCGTTATCCTGGCAGTTTTCACATTTTACCCCATCGGCGAAAGCGCGTACATGAGCTTGTTTAAAAACAACATGTCCACCTTCATGACCGGCCCTGTTTGGGTTGGCGTGCGCAACTATGTGGATCTGTTTACACGGGACGCGGTGTTCAAGAAGGCGTTCATCAACAACCTCATCATCGCAGCGGTCACCATCCCGCTGTCCATCGGGCTGGCGGTGGCCATGGCGCTGTTTGCCAACAAGGTAAACAGGGGAAAGGGCTTCATCCGCGTCAGCTATTTCTATCCCACCCTGCTGCCCATGGTAGCGGTGGCCAACATTTGGCTGTTTGTGTATACGCCAATGTACGGCTTGCTGGGCTATCTGAACCCCAACTGGCGGCTGCTTGAAAACGTCAACACCGTGTTATGGGCGCTGATTGTCATGCTGGTCTGGAAGCAGGCCGGGTATGTGATGATTTTCTACATCTCCGGCCTGCAGGGCATTGACCAAGAGATGTATGAAGCAGCCACCATAGACGGAGCGAATGCCGTGCAGGTTTTTAGGCGCATCACATGGCCGATGCTGAAGCCAACGACCATCTACGTCACCATCATCACCATGACCAATGCCTACAAGTTGGTGGACCATCTCTACATCATGACCAAAGGCGGCCCGGACAACGCGTCCAATATGCTGCTGTTTTACGTGTACCAAAAGGCGTTTGACCAGTCCAACACCGGCGTGGCATCGGCGGTCACCGTGGTGTTGATTGTCATCCTGCTGATTGCGACGGTGGTGCAGTTCTTCACGCAGGACAAGCGCACCTTCTACGCGTGAGGAGGGCAGCGACATGATGAAACAAAACAGCCTCCGTACCTCCCGGCCGCATTGGAAAACCGGCCCCGCCATGGCGGCGGTCTATGTATTCATGTTTTTGCTGGCGGCGCTTTTCCTGATACCGCTGGTATGGATGGTGCGCACCGCCTTTATTCCCGACCGCTATGCCACCGACCTGCTTGCCGTCAGCTGGCCGACGCTGCAAAACTTCAACCGCGTTTGGCAGGCGGCGCCCTGGGGCACCTACTACACCAACACGTTCATCATCGTGGGCGGTGTGCTGGCGCTGCAGTTTGTCACCATCATTCTGGCGGGGTACGCCTTTGCGCGGCTTGATTTCTACCTGAAAAACACGCTGTTCGTGCTGTTTCTGACACAAATCATGATTGCCGCCGACGTGCTGATTCTGCCGAACTACAAGACCATCTCAGGCTTGGGTCTTGCCAATACACTGTTGGGGGCCATGCTGCCTTTCTTCGCGTCGGCCATGGGCACGTTCCTGATGCGGCAAACCATCAAGACCATCCCGTATGAACTGGAGGAGGCAGCCAAAATAGACGGGTGCAGTTTGCCCCGGCTGCTGCTGCAAATCTACGTGCCGCTACTGGTGCCCGCGCTGATTGCCCACGGCATGATTGCGGCCAGCTATCAGTGGAACAACTTCCTGTGGCCGCTGATTGTCATTAACTCCGTCGCCAAGCGGCCGCTTACGGTGGGGCTTGCCATCTTCGCCATGAGCTATGAAACTGGCGCCCAGTGGAGCGATGTCAGCGCCGCCACCTTCCTGGTGGCCGCCCCGCTGCTGCTGTTGTTCCTGCTGTTCCAGCAGCGTTTTGTGAAGTCCTTTGCCCACAGCGGTATCAAGTAGAAAAAGCAGCCCAGTCTGCGGTACGGCACGCTCCTCCATTATCTGGGATTGCCTTGACAGCGCTTGCGTGAGCGAACAGTGGGCGCCTGTCTCCCGTGTGTTTTTATTCCGTTTCTATCAATGAACATACACTTTGGGCTTGACAGGCGCCCAAACGATGGGGTACCATGCTTGCATCAACATCAGCGGAAAGGGGGCCGGCATCATGAAGGATATTACCAGTTATAACGCCATGCGAATGTCCATGATGATGCGCCGCTCTCTGCCGCGCTTGTTGCAGCGTCACGCTTAATCTGGACATGGTCCGTTGTAAGCCCGCTCGCATCAGTGCGCAGCGGGCTATTTGTATGCACAGGAGGAAGTTTTGTCCCAGCAGCCATTGATTGAAATACGCGGCCTCACCAAGGTTTACCCCGCGCAGGACGGGCAGGTGCAGGCGCTTGACCAGGTGGACTTGAACGTTTACCCCGGAGAAATCCACGGTGTCATCGGCATGAGCGGCGCGGGCAAGTCTACGCTGATTCGCTGCATCAACCGCCTGGATACCCCCACCGAGGGCAGCATCCTGTTCAAAGGGCAGAATGTGCTGGACATGGACAAGCACGAACTGCTGGGACTTAGGCGCAAGGTGAGCATGATATTCCAGCAGTTTAACCTGTTGATGCAGCGCAATGTGCAGGAGAACGTGCGCTACCCGCTGGAAATCGCGGGCGTGCCCCGCCAGCAGGCAAACGAGCGGGTGCAGGAACTGCTGAGCATCGTGGGCCTGGAAGACAAGCTGAACGCCTACCCTGCGCAGCTGTCCGGCGGACAAAAGCAGCGCGTGGCCATCGCCCGGGCGCTGGCCAGCGACCCGGAGGTGCTGTTATGTGACGAGGCCACCAGCGCGCTGGACCCCATGACCACCCAGGCCATACTGAGCCTGCTGCAGGACATCAACCGCCGGCTGGGCATCACCATCATCCTCATCACGCATGAAATGGCGGTCATCCGCCAGATATGCACCCGGGTGACCATCCTGGATGGCGGGCGCGTGGCGGAGGAAGGCACAGTGGATGATGTGTTCATGAACACCAAGTCCGCCGCTGGGCGCAGGCTGTTTGGTGCCGCCCCCCAGGACCTGGAGGGCCAGGACAGCGACATCCCTGCACTGCGGCTGGTGTTTGACGGCTCCTCGGTGGATAAACCCATCATCGCAAACCTGGTGCGCGACCATGGCATTGTGGTGAACATCCTCTCCGCCGATATGAAGCAAATTGGCGGAAAGACTTACGGTCAAATGCTGATTAAGCGCCCGGAAGACGAAAAGCAAAAATGGGCGATTATCAACTACCTGGAAGAACAGGGCATCCCTGTCAAGGAGGTGAATAACACATGAGTCAGGCGAAATGGGCAGAACTGCTGCTGGGCGGCATCGGGGACACACTGTACATGACCATCCCTTCTGCGTTGTTGGCCTATCTCATCGGCATGCCTTTGGGGGTGCTGTCTGTGATTACATCCAAGGGGCACATCCTGCCCCGTCCGCGGCTGAACGCCGCGCTGGGCGTCATCATCAACTTTCTCAGAAGCATCCCGTTCATCATCTTGCTGGCGATGCTCATCCCGGTCACCCGCATCGTCATGGGCTCCGGCATTGGCACCCGCAGCCTGATCTTCCCGCTGGTCATCAGCGCGTTTCCCTTTGTCGCCCGCATGGTGGAGGGCAGCCTGCAGGAGGTGGATCGCGGCGTCATCGAGGCGGCGCAGTCCATGGGCTCCACCACCTGGCAGCTTATCTGGAAGGTGATGCTGCCCGAAGCCCTGCCTTCGCTGGTGAACGGCGCTGCCATCACCACGGTGACCATCCTGGGTTACACCGCCATGGCATCGGCGGCCGGCGGCGGGGGACTGGGCTCCATCGCCATCACCAAGGGGCTGAACGTACGCAAGATGGACATCATGTACGCCGCCTCCATTACCCTGGTTGCGCTGGTGCAGGTCATCACCATTCTGGGTGCCCGCACCACCAATAAAATAGACCATCGCAAGCGATAGGCGCTTGTCGAAATTGAAAGGAGTACCCCATGAAAAAGTTTGTCTCTTTGGTTCTCGTCCTGGCCCTCGCGCTGAGCGTCACCGCGGCATTTGCGGAGAACAAGAAAGTGGTCATCGGCGCCACCCCCAGCCCCCACGTCATCATTCTCGAGCAAATCGTGGACGACCTGAAGGAACTGGGCTATGACCTGGAAATCCAGACCTTCACCGAATACCCCATCCCCAACCCCGCCACCGCCGCCGGTGAGCTGGACGCCAACTACTTCCAGCACCTGCCCTACCTGAACGACTACAACGCCAATGTGTCGGAAGACGAGCAGCTGGTCGCCGTCATCCCCGTGCACTACGAGCCCTATGGCCTGTATGCTGGCACCAAGTCTAACCTGGATGACATCGCTGATGGCGACAGCATCGCCGTGACCAATGACCCCGCCAACGAGACCCGCGCGCTTCTGCTGCTGCAGGACGCCGGGCTGATTAAGCTGGCTGACGATGTGACCCCCAACAGCACCGTGACGGTACTGGACATCGTGGAAAACCCAAAGAACCTGGACATCAAAGAGCTGAACGCCGAGCTGATTCCCTCCGTGCTGGGTGACGTCGCCTTCGCCGTCATCAACGGCAACTTCGCCATTGGCGCCGGCCTCAGCCCCGCCAAGGATGCCCTGTTCCTGGAGCCCGCAGAGGGGGATGTGGGCGTCACCTACACCAACTATGTGGTGGTGAAAACCGCTGACAAGGACGCCGACTTTGTGGAGGCGCTGAAGAAGGCGCTGTACACCCAGAAGGTGTATGACTTCATTATCAACTACGAGGACTTCCAGGGCGGCGTCATTCCCACCTTCGAAGTGCCTGCCGAGTAAATCAAAAGTAAGCCAAAGCCCGCATACCGGTCACGGTGTGCGGGCTTTCTCGTTTTTTCTGAGGCTTGCTGGTTTGGAGGCTATAGCGCGGCTCTTTCCGGGGCTGTACCGGCTTTTACAATGCGGTAGTAGCTGCCTGCGGTTTTCCAGTACACCAGGAAGTAGAATACGGCAAACAACAGGTACGTGACCAGCGCAATCCAGCCAAACTGCTTCACATCGTTCAGGTTGAGCATTTTCAGCACCTGGTTTGTGATGTTGAAGGAGGCGAGCAGGTGAAGTCCTGCCATCACCAGCGGCAGGAAGAACACCATCAGCACCTGTATGCGGATGGAGCGGCGTACTTCCTGGGTACTCATGCCTACTTGCTGCATGATGGCAAAGCGCGACTGATCCTCGTAGCCTTCCGACACCTGCTTGTAGTAAATAATCATCACCAATGCCATCAGGAAGACCGCGCCCAGGAAGACCGCCACAAACAGCAGGCCGCCGTACACAGCGTTGTGTTCCGCTCGGTCCAGGTCGATGTGCCTTTGGGACGAGCGCGCGCCGCCGTCGTTGTACGCGATGATGTAACCTACACCAGCCGCATTGACGCGCCTTAAGAGCTCATTTGCCTGTTCCGGTGCAAGGGGACCCGTGTCAAACAATATGTTCAACTGCGGGATGCTGAGTGCGCGGTTGCCGATGATGTCATGTTGGTCATCGCCAATCGTTGAACGAATTGCTGCCGCGATACGCTCGGCATCCTGCTGATGCAGCACCAACACATAGTTGTCGCCGGGTACGGGCAGCAAGTTCGCGCCCAGCCCGCTGATTTCATCCAGCGATTTGACGTTCTCAAGTTCCACGCCAGCCACCGTGAACTTTGTGGGCATGACTTTGTCGTCAGAATTGCTGAAAACATAAGCCTGCCCGGCTTGCTGGGGCGCGTCCAGGCCGGTCGCCAAAGCAAAGTCTTCCGCCGGGATGATATCAACGGCTGTGACATTCATCTGGGACGCCCAGTCGTCCCCTCCCGGTGGGGAGAAGGCAGCGCGACCCTTGTCATACGCCAGGTAGTAGCTGGCACTGCGATAGCGCAGGATGCGGCTTGGGGTAACGCCTCGCTGCTTAGCGTTGGTGATTACCAGGTCTTCAATGGTGTCAGCCTGCTGCTTGGTGGTAACTGGGTTAAAGCTCAGAAGCACATCCCTTGGAAACCTATCCTTCAGCGCGTCCTCCCGCCCAATGTACAGGCTGACGGTGGCGGCCATCATCACCAGCACCATGGTGCTGAGAATGCAGATGCTGGCAAGCCCCACCGCGTGGCGCTTCATGCGGTGCCGCATGCCGGCCACAACAGTGAAGCGTCCGGGACGATAGTAAAAGTCCTTGTTCTTTTGCATCAGGATGAGCGCAGCCACCGTGCCGGCGGTGAACAGTATATAGGTGGCAACGATGACCAGCAGTACCGCCTTGAAGAAGTCCGGAATGGAGGACAACGCGTCACCCGCGGTGATGGAAATGCCGTAGCCCCACCCCAGCAACACTAGGCCTAAAACTGCGATGAGCCAGTTAGCCTTGGGCGCCCGCTCGCCGACGTTGCCGGCGCGCAGCAGCTGCACCGGGCGGGCCAGGTGCACCTGGCGCAGGGTATTGAGTACCGTGAGGGCATGTATGCACAGAAATGCGATGGCGACAATGGGCCATGTGGAGGAATGGATGGATAGATTTGGGCTTTGTACGGCGCCCAGCATACGCAGCTGCGCCAGATATAGCAGGCGGCTTAGCAACGCCCCCAGCCCCATGCCCACGGCGGTAGTCACAATACCCACCAGAAAGTTTTCCACCAGCAGAATGCGTGCGATGTGGCGCTTCTCCAGGCCCAGGATGTTAAACAGCCCCAGTTCCTTTTTGCGCTGGCGGATGAGGAAACTATGGGTGTAGAACAGGAATACGACAGCGAACAGCAGCATCACCCACATGCCCAACTGCAAGGTGCGCTGTATGGTGCGCCCGCCGTAGACGCCGTGCAGGGTGGTGGTGTTGGCCAACACCACCATGATGAAAAACACCATCACCGTGCCCACACAGCTCAGCGCGTAGGGCAGCATGCTTCGGCGGTTGCGGCGCAGGTTTTTCAGTGCCATGTCCAGCGTAAAGGAACTTCTCACAGCGCTGTACCTCCGCTTAGAACCGCTCCCTGGGCATCAATAATGGCCTGGTACATGTCCTGGGTGCCCTTGTCGCCCCGGTATATCTGGTGGAAGATGCGCCCGTCGCGGATGAACAACACACGGCGGGCGTGGCTCGCAGCGCGGATGGAGTGCGTCACCATCAGGATGGTCTGTCCCTGGCGGTTGACTTCCTCAAACACCTGCAGCAGGCCATCGGTGGATTTGCTGTCCAGCGCACCTGTGGGCTCATCTGCCAGCAGCAGCTTTGGCCCCGCAATCAGCGCCCGCGCGACAGCCGCCCGCTGCTTTTCGCCGCCGGAGACTTCGTAGGGGTACTTGTCCAGTACAGCCGTGATGCCCAGGTTCTCGGCCAAGGGCCCCACCCGCATAGCCATCTCCTAGTGGCGCACCTTGCCCGCCAGCACCAGCGGCAAGTAGATGTTATCCCTGATGGAGAAGGTGTCCAGCAAGTTAAAATCCTGAAACACAAAGCCCAGGTTGTCGCGCCGAAAGGCCGCCAGCTGCTTTTCGGGGATGGTGCCCATGGGGTCTCCGTCCAACAGTACCTCGCCGCTGGTGGGGGTATCCAGTGCCGCCAAGATATTCAGCAGCGTGGTCTTGCCCGAGCCGCTTTCGCCCATGATGGCTACATATTCGCCTTGTTCGACAGAGAAACTGACATCCCGCAGCGCCTCCACGCGGTTGCCGCCAAAGCGGGTGGTATACACTTTCTTCAGGTTGTTCACAGTGAGAATCGCCATGCGTACACATCCTTTCAGTTGATGCCCTCACCATAAAGCAAACGCGGCGCCCCTGCCTTAACTTTAGGTGACAGGCGGCGCCGCAAACGTACAGTTTTGTCACATTAGGCCGGATGGCGTGCAGGTGGCGCGAAGGTGATGGCCGCCGTGGTACCCTGCTCTGGTGCTGAGGTGAGGTGCAGGTCATGTCCCAGCCTTACGCATGCTTTGCGGCACAGGTACAAGCCAATGCCGGTGGCCTGCTGCTCAATGCGTCCGGTGTAGCCGGTGAAGCCCTGTTCAAACACCCTGGGCAGGTCGTCAGGCGCTATGCCGACGCCGGTATCCTGTACCGCCAGCATTTGGGTGCCTTCATCCCATGTGATGCGCACACCGCCCGCATGGGTGTACTTCACCGCGTTGCTCAGCAGTTGTTCCAGAACAAACACCAGCCACTTGCGGTCACTGATGGCGCATGCGCTTTCGGGCACCTCGTTTAGCAGGTTTAGCCGTTTCAGCACAAACTGCCCGGCGTAGCGACGGGCGGCCGCCTGGGCGGCATCGCGCAGGGGGACTTGCTCAAAGCGGTAGTCACTGTCGGGGCTATCCAGCCGCATGTAGTTCAGCGCCATGTCCACATAGTGCTCCACCTTATGCAATTCAGACAGCAGCAGCCGGCCGCGCTCATCGTCCTGCCGGCTCAGCAGCAGCCTCATGGCGGCCAAAGGCGTTTTTACCTGGTGGCTCCAGAGGGTGTAGTACTCTTTCATCTGGGTGTAGCGCAGGTCATCGTCGCCCACCCGGCGGGCATACAGACGCGCCATTTCATGCAGCAGCGATTGGTAGTTTTCCTCCAACTGGCTCCCGGCTGAGGGTAAGTGCTGCAGGGTGTCTGGCAGGCCGTTCAGCAGCAGGCGGATGGTGCGATGCCGCGCGCGTTGTTTGTAAAACGATACGGCTGTTATCACCAACAATGGAACCAGACACAGGGCGCCGGCGTAGAGCGCAGGCTCTGCCGGCACACGATACAGCGCCAGCACCAACGCAAAGATGCCCGTGCACATGGTCAGCAATGCCAGGCGGGCGATGGTGCGCCGGATCAGATATTTCCAGGTTACGGAGGGCAGATGGTTATGTTTCATACCAACTCATAACCCATGCCCTTGCGGGTGTGAATGTAGCCTTCGGCGCCCAAGTCTTCCAGTTTGCGGCGCAGACGGCCTACGTTCACGGTCAACGTATTGTCGTCCACAAAACTGTCTGTTTCCCACAGCCGGGTCATCAGCAGTTCGCGGGATACAACCTCGCCCTGGCGCTCCAGCAGCGTTTGCAGGATGCGGTTTTCGTTGCGGGTGAGTTCTGTTTGTTGCCCTTCATAGCGCACGGTGGCGCTGGCGGGGTCGTATACCAAGCCGCGGTAAGACAGCTTTGGCGCAGCGCCGGCGAAGTCATAGGCCCGGCGCAGCAGCGCCTCCACCTTGGCGCCCAGCACGCCCAGGTCAAAGGGTTTTGCGATAAGGTCATCCGCGCCCATGTTCATGGCGGTGACGGCCGTCAGGCTATCGCCTGCGGAGGTTAGAAACACGATGGGCACGGTGGATATCCGGCGTATTTCCCTACACCAGTGAAAGCCGCCCTTGCCGGGCAGCTTTAAATCCAACAGCACCAGGTGGGGGTCCACCTCCTGAAAGGTTTCCAACACGCGCGCAAAGTCTTCCGCCGCGTGGGCCTGGTAGCCCCAGGCCAGCAAATACTCCAGCGTGGCCTGGCGGATGATGGGGTCGTCTTCCACAAGAAGAATTTTATACATGTTGGAAGTGTATCACAAAACACGCCGGGCAGGTACTGCCAGGCGTGTTCTGAAAGTGTGCAGGGTTCAGCCGACCGCCGGTTTGCTGACCAGGCATTCATCACATGTAAGCAGCAGGTCATAGCCCTGTGCGGGCAGGAACACCGTTTGCCCGGCGGGCACGTTCAGCACCTTATCGTCGCCCCAGTGCAGCGTGGCGGGGGATAGGGCTGTGAGCATGGCAAAACGGCGCGGGTCATTCCCAAGGGGAATCTCGCGGCAGCCCACATAGCGCAGGGTCTCAAAGAAGGGGGTGTCCAGCAGCAGCTCCACGCGGCCTTCGCCTTCCAGGGGCAGGCGGCGGGGCTCCACCGGGTCAAGCCGGGTGTCCAGGTCCACCACGTCCAGCGCCTGGCGCAGGTGCAACTGGCGCTTGTTGCCGTGCTGGTCGCGGCGCTCCCAGTCGTAAAAGCGGTAGGTGATGTCGCTGGACTGCTGAATTTCATACAACACAATGCCGGCGCCAATGGCGTGCACCGTGCCGGCGGGAATGTAGAACACATCGCCCTTTTTCACCGGCACGCGGCGCAGCAGGTCTTCTACCGCCTGGCCGTGCTCGGACGCGTCCCGCAGCTGTTCCGCCGTGACCCCTTCCTTGATGCCGTAGACCAACTCCGCGCCCGGGTCCGCGTGCAGGATAATCCACGCCTCAGACTTGCCCAACTTGCCTTCGGTTTGCTTGGCGTAGGCATCGGCAGGGTGTACCTGCACGCTGAGGGGGTCCTTTGCGTCCAGCAGTTTCAGCAGCAGGGGAAAGTCGCCCTTCACCTCGGTGCCCAGCAGCACTTTGCCGTAGCGCTCTGCCAGGCGGGAGAGGGGCGTGCCGTCCGCGTCCAGGCTGTTAAGCCCGGGGATGGTGCTCACCTCCAGGCTTTCGCCTGTGCGGCCGTCGGGAATATCTTTCTGGTACAGTTCCCGCAGGCGGGCGCCGCCCCAGGGGGTGTCGGCGCCGTGGCGGTAGGCGGGGCGCATCAGGATGGGGGATAGGGCCATGGGTTCCTCCTATGGGCTATGTTGGGTACGCGCTGATGTCTTAGGGCAGCGACCGGGTGGCGATGATGTTCACCCCGGTTTGGGCGACATTTTCCAGCAGCACATCGCCTGCGTGAATGGGCAGATGCAGTTTTAACGCGCGAATCTGCTTCATGGCGGGCATGATGCTCTCCTTGGGGATGGGGCTTTTAGTTTTCAGGCTGACGGGGGCGGGGCTGTCGATGACCGGAGCCACCGCTGTCACCATGCGCAGGGGCTGCACGCTTTCCTGACGGGCGTATACCTCGCCGCGCTTGCACTGATTGCCGGTGATTTCCATGACTTCGCCGTCCTGTGTGGTGACGGTCATGCGGCAGCCCACCGGGCAGCTGATGCAGGTAATCATCTGGGTAGCGGTCATGTTATGCCTCCGCGGCGCCGGCCAGTTTGACGATGGCATAGGCAAAGATGCGCATGTTCTTGTACAGGCTTTCCAGTTTCATGTGCTCGTCCGCCTGGTGGGCTACGTCTTCGTCGTCTTCAAACAAGGCACCGAAGGCTACGCCCTGCTTCAGCGAGCGGGCATAGGTGCCGCCGCCGGTGGACATGGTTTCCCGCGGCAGGCCTGTCACCTCGTGGTAGGCGTCCAGCAGGTGCTGCACCAGTTCGCTTTGCGCGGGCACGAAGTGCGGCTCGCGGAAGTTGACGTTTTCCATGCGCATGCCGGGGGTATGCAGCGCAATCATCTTTTCCAGCATCTCCGGCCGCGCCAGCAGCGGGCAGCGGATGTCCAGCTGCGCTGTGACGGTGCCGTCTTTCACGCGGATGATGCCCACGTTGCAGGTCAGCGGGCCTGACATACCATCGCTCATGGCGATGCCCAGGCTTTTGCCGTCGTGCTCGGTGCCCACGGCATCCGCCAGCACCTTCAGCGCGCCCTGGACGCCCAGGCCGCGCAGTGTCAGCAGGATTTGGCCGATGGCGTTGCGCGCGTGCCAGGGCATGGCCGCGTGGCCGTTGATGCCAATGGCGTCCAGCGTGACCACGCCGTCCTCATGAGTGGCGGTCAGCGGCCAGCCGTATTCCTTGGCGATGGCCTCGGCGCGTTCGGCCAACTGGGCATCGCCCGTTACGGTGGCGATGGCCTGTCCCGGCACCACGTTGGGCCGCTCACCCACATCAAAGCGCAGCACCTGGAGGCCTTCTTTGGATGTCTCGCCAACCAGCTGCGCTCGGAACATGCCCTTTTCCAGGTTGATGACCGGGTAGCTGCCGTCCGGGCTGAAGCCAGTGTCCGGCATGGTGGCCACTTTCTTGTAGTAGGCAATGTCGTCCCAGCCGCTTTCCTCGTCACAGCCCAGAATCAGCCGCACCTTGCGCTTCAAAGGAATGCCCGCCTTCTGCACCGCGTGCATGGCGTACAGCGCCGCCACCGCCGGGCCCTTGTCATCGCTGACGCCGCGGCCGTACAGCTTGCCATCCTTTTCGGTCGCGCCAAAGGGTTCCACGCTCCAGCCGTCGCCCACCGGCACCACGTCCACATGGGCCAGGATGGCCAGCGCGTCCGCGTCCGGGCCTTCGCCCATGTCGGCATGGCCGATGTAGCCGTCAAAGCTTTCCGTTTGAAAGCCCAAGGCTTGGCAGTCCGCCATGGCGTGGTCCAGCATCTCCTTGAGCGGTTTGCCAAAGGGGGCGCCGGGCTCCGCCGCTTCCTTCACGCTGGGGATGTTCACCCAGCCTTTCAGCGTGTTCAGCATGGGCTGTTCCAGTTCCTTTAAGATGCGCTCCAGCTTGTTGTTCATGCCAAGTCCTTTCCGGCGGTGCGCCCGCCACAGCGAAATACATGGAAACCGCCCTTGCGGTCAACGGTGTCAACGCTGTCAAACAGCGTTTTCAAGTGCTTTTTGGCGCTGTCCGCCCCCTGTTGTTTGCGGATGACCACATACAGCAGGCCGTCGGGCGAAAGCGCACCCGCGCTCTCGTCAAACAGGCGGTACACTGTCGCCTTGCCCGCGCGGATGGGGGGGTTCAGCGCGATGAGGTCCCAGGGCCCCGGCGCGTTTTTCAGGCCATCGCTGACGAGAACTTGGGCGTTCACGCCGTTTTGCCGCGCGTTTTGCTGGGCAAGCGCCACCGCCCGCTCATTGATGTCCACCATGGTGATGACGGCATCCGGGTACATGGCGCCCATCAGCACGCCCACAGGCCCCCAACCGCAGCCCAAGTCCAGCACGCGGCCCTGGCCCGGATCCGGCAGGGCGCCCAACAGCACCTTGGTGCCAAAGTCCAACTCGCCCTTGGAAAACACACCGCCGTCTGTCAGAAAGCGGTAGGGTTTGCCCTGCCAGAGCAGGGTGAAGGGCTTGGGTTGGCTTTCAGCCTGGGGGCTGGATGCAAAGTACTGTTGTTCACTCATGGGGGTTTCCTTCGTTGGTTAGCGTGTGCCATTCTTCGTCCGTCAGTTCCCGCCACTGGCCGGGCGCCAGCGTGGGGTCAAGCGCCAGTGCGCCGAAGCGCAGGCGCTTTAAGTACGCCACTTCGTGCCCGCAGGCTGCGAACATACGGCGCACCTGGTGAAACTTGCCCTCCTGTACGGTGGCAAGGGCCAGGCTTTCCTGTTCCGCTGATTCCAGGATTTTCAGTTCCGCCGGCAGGGCGGTGAAGTCTTTGAGTTCAATGCCCGCCCGGAAGCGTTCCACCGCGCTGTTGGTCAGCCTGCCCGTGACCCGGGCCTGGTATACCTTCTGTACCCCGTGCCTGGGGGACAGCAGCCGATGCGCCGCCTGGCCGTCTGTGGTGAACAGCAGCAGGCCTTCGGTGTCTTTGTCCAGGCGCCCCACGGGCATGCAGTTGAGCGTGCCGTATACCTCCGGCAGTAGGTCCATCACGGTGGGTTGTCTGCTGTCCCGCGCCGCGGTTAGCAGGCCGGCGGGCTTGTTCATCATCACATGGCGGGTCAGCCTGGTGTCAAGCGCCTCGTTGTCAAAGCAGACTTCAGCGCCTTCCGCCACCTGCATGCCGGGGTCTGAAGCGGTTTCGCCCGCCACCATCACCCGGCCTTGGCGCACATATGCTTTCACCTGTTGGCGGCTGCCTATCGCAAGGCTCGCCAGCAGCCGGTCCAGCCGCATCAGTGCTTTGCTGTGCTGTGAATGGCGGCAGCCAGCGCGGTCTTCCGCCAGATGACAAACGGCAGATAAGTTACCAACAGCACCAGCCCCACGCGGACCAGGTCGGCCTGGGGAAAGTCAAACTGCGTCACTGCGGGCAGCAGCACCATCATGTCCATTTGGATGTCGCCGGTCAGGCGGCTTTGCACAGACGCACCCAGCACGCCCAGCGCGATGGCCAGCGGCGGCAGGATGATGAGGAAATTAATGAGGGTTACCTGCCAAGCCGTGGTTGAAACCCATGTCCGGACAGAGGAGTTATTTACTGTTGCGAAATTGCTGTGCGACGTAACTTTAACTTTTGCTCTCGAGGTTAGAATGAGCCGCCAGCCAACATATGCTAGCACTACACAAACTAAGAGGGCTACAATCGAAATAATCAGGGCGTATTTTCCAGTTTCACCCAAATCAAAGATTTGTACGATACCTAACAAGTTAATGGTTGCGAGAAAGAAATAAAGTGCGCCAAAGGTTGCAAGCAAAGCAAGCACAAAACCTAAAAAGGAAAACCCTCGGCGTTGCGAAGCCTCAACTACCGTAGTACTCGCGGTAGTCGGTATTGTTGGCACATCAGAAACGGAACTCACGGTTCTAACACCCGAGCGGCGCTGCGCGTCCTCATGCAGCGGCGCTATTGGCAGGTAGAAAAACGGCATCATGCGCCGCCAGCCAATCCAGGCCAGCACCGCGGCAATGACCAGCGCCAGCGCCAGCATGACCGCGCCGTGTATGTAGTCGCCGCCGATTAGCTTGCCCACATCGTCAATCATCAGCCCCATGGCGTTGAAGGGGGCGAAGTTCATGTAGTAGTAAAATCCGCCCAGCCAGGCAATCAGCGGCACCATCCACGGCAGCGCTTTCAGCAGCCGGCCGATGCCCTGGCTTAGCCAGGTGCCGTAGCTGGAAAAGTCAGGGTTGGGGCCCTCATGGCCCAGCCAGCGGCTGACGATACCGCCCAGCCGGTAGCGGCAGGGCAGCACCAGAAGAATCCACAGCGGCAGGGAGGCCAGCAGCGCGACAGCTGTGCGGTGCGCGCGCGGCACCCCGAAGAAAGAGCGGGTGGCGATGGCGTAAATCAGCGGAGAAAGGGCCACCAGGCGAATCAGCAGTTGGCCGATGGTCAGCACCGTGTAAGCGCCTGCGTTCTTCAGCGCGGCCCGGCCGGCGGCGCCGTGGGCGCTTCGTGCGTGTTCAGTGGTCATTAAGTACCTCCTCGGGTTTATCCGCCTACAGTATACCGCAGGAAAGCAACGCTTATCAACTTTAGAGACAAGTTGTCGGGCAGATGAGCGCCGCATTTCTTCTTGCGAAAAGAAGCGTGGAAAACAGGGTATAAAGCAGCTGGGGCAGGTGCCCCCTGACTTGATGAATGGGAACACCTGTGCTACCATTGTTGCTGGGCTCAGCCCAGGAGGCAGTATGCAAGACCAATTGATTGTAACGGGTGCCAGAGAGCACAACCTGAAGAATATATCCATCACCCTGCCGCGGCAGAAGTTGATTGTCATCACCGGCCTGTCCGGCTCCGGCAAGTCATCCCTGGCGTTTGATACCATCTACGCCGAGGGGCAGCGTCGCTATGTGGAGAGCATGTCGTCGTACGCCCGGCAGT
Organism: uncultured Christensenella sp.; assembly: GCA_964345845.1. Taxonomy (GTDB): domain Bacteria; phylum Bacillota; class Clostridia; order Christensenellales; family Aristaeellaceae; genus UBA1038. The sequence continues at coordinate 938 of CAYFSN010000021.1, read as the reverse complement.
TTCTGGGGCAGATGGAAAAGCCGGATGTGGACAGCATCGAGGGCCTGTCGCCGGCCATATCCATTGACCAGAAGTCAACCGGGCATAACCCGCGCAGTACGGTGGGTACAGTCACCGAAATATTTGACTACCTGCGCTTGCTGTACGCCCGGGTGGGCGTGCCCCACTGCCCGACCTGCGGCAAGGAAATACGCCAGCAAACGGTGGACCAGATGGCAGACGCCATCATGGCGCTGCCCGAAGGCACCCGGGTGCAGATTCTGGCGCCGGTGGTGCGCGGGCGCAAGGGCGAGCACGTGAAACTGCTGGAGGACGCCCGAAAGGCCGGCTTTGTGCGTGTGCGCATCGACGGCGAGGCCTATGAGTTGGACGACCTGCCCACCCTTGACAAGCGCAAGAAGCACAACATCGACATCGTGGTGGACCGGCTCATCATCCGCGAAGGGCTCAGCCAGCGGCTGAATGACAGCATTGAGACCGCGCTGACCCAGTCCGGCGGACTGATGGCCAGCCAAGTGGTGCCCGACGGCCCGGAGACCCTGTTCTCCCAGAACTATGCCTGCCCGGACTGCGGCGTCAGCATTGAAGAGCTGGCCCCCCGCATGTTCAGCTTCAACAACCCATACGGTGCCTGTTCGGAATGCTCCGGCCTGGGCACCCGGGTATCCCTCAGCCCGGAGCTGATGTTCGCCGACCCCAGCAAGTCCCTCAACCAGGGAGCGGTGCAGCTGCCGGGCTTCAGTTCCTCCTCATCCCCGGGCAGCATGGCGCATACCATGTTTGAAGCGGTAGCCAACGCCTACAACTTCAGCATGGATACCCCGGTGGAGAAACTGTCCAAGGAAGCGTTAGACGCGCTGCTGTATGGCAGCGGCGGCAAGAAGATTCCCGTGAAGTATCAAAGTCCCACCGGCACCGGCACCTGGAATGTGGTGTGG
>CAYFSN010000020.1:17515-25125 GCA_964345845.1 uncultured Christensenella sp. | reverse complement strand
AGGGATTGACATTTTTTGTGTTTCTCATTACCATGGAAGGGTAAGATATAGCAGAAGTGCCGCCAGGTGTGCGGCCAAAGAAAACCCAATATGAAGGAGGAACCTCGATGCGTAAATTCCTTGCCCTGACCCTGTCCATGATGCTGCTGCTGGGTGCCGTGTCCGCTGTGGCGGAAGGCATTAAGCTGGGCATCGTCACCCCGGATGCCGACCACGGCTTCACCGGTGAGTCGGTTGCCCATGCCCGCGCGGAAGCGGAAGCCCTGAAAGCCGCCGGCGTCATTGAAGACTATATGATGGGCGTTGGCCTGGAGGCCGCCACCCAAATCGCGCGCCTGGAAGAAATCATGAGCTGGGGGCCCGATGTCATCGTGCTGTGGCCCATGGAAGGCGACCAGCTGCGCAACGAAGCCCAGAAAATCGTAGATGAAAAAATCCCGCTGGTGATTTATGACCGCCTCATTGAAAACTTCGATGGCAAGTCCGCCGAAATCATGGGCGACAACGAAGGCATCGGCAACATGATGGGCGAGTACCTGCTGAAGTACTACGACGAGCAGCTGAAGGCCGGTGAGGAAATCACCTACCTGCTGTTCATCGGCGATGCTTCCACGGTATCCAAGCAGCGCACCCAGGGCATGCTGGACGTGCTGGAAAAGAGCGAGTACAAAGACCAGTTCAAACTGCTGCAGGACGGCTTCCAGACCGACTGGTCCAACGCCAAGTCCGCCGAGTTCATGGAGAACTGGCTGACCACCGCGGACGCCGAAACCATCAAGGAACTGGACCTGATTGTGACCCATGACGACGAAATCATCGACGGCATCATGACCGTCATCCGCGATGACGCGGAACTGGAAGACCTGCGTCTGCTGACCTCCGTTGGCGGCCGCCGCGAGACCCTGGGGCTGTTTAACGCGGACTCCAAGCCCGAGTTGGTCACCTACTTCTTCAGCCCCTCCATGGTGCGCGAAGCCATCCGTCTGGGTGTTGCCGTCGCCAAGGGCGAGCAGTACCAGGAGCAAGACGTCGCCGGCCAGCAGTTCCTCATCCCCACCATTGAAATAGACAAGGACACGGTGGAAGCCTACCGCACCAGCCAGGATTACATCGACCGCTATTCCATCGCGGACTAATCCTCTGATGCGCTGACCACCTGCACATCCCTTCCGGCGCTTGCGCCGGAAGGGATGTGTGTGAATAGACCGGGAGGTACCCATTTGTTAGTTGAGATGCGGGGCATCGTGATGGACTTTGGCCCGGTGCGCGCGGTGGACCATGTGAACCTGCGCCTGGAGCCGGGGGAGATTCACGGGCTGCTGGGGGAAAACGGCGCGGGCAAGTCCACCCTGATGAATGTGTTGGCGGGTATCCTGCAGCCCCGCAGCGGGGAGATACTGCTGGACGGCACGCCAGTGAAGATGACCAACGCCAAGGTGGCCATGCGGCGGGGCATCCGCTTTATTCACCAGGAGTTAAACCTGTGTCCCGATTTGCGGGTGTTTGAAAACATGTACCTGGCGGAGGAGTTGCATACCCCGCTGGGGCTGCTTGATAAAAAGCGCATGGTGCAAAACGCCCGGCGCGTGTTTGAGCGCATGGGTGTTGACATCGACCCCTGGGCCACGGTGGACACACTGCAAACGGCGGAAAAGCAGCTGGTGGAAATCGCCCGGGCGCTGCTGTTTGAAAGCGCGCTCATCATCATGGATGAGCCCACCACGGCACTGAGCAACCAGGAGATTGACGGCCTGTTTCAGATGATGCGCCAGCTGCGCGATGAGGGCGTCAGTTTCGTCTACATCTCCCACAAGATGCCGGAAATATTTGAGATTTGCGAGCGGTACACGGTGCTGCGCGACGGCAAGTTTGTCGAAAGCGGCGCCATGGAAAACGTGGATGAAGAGCACCTCACCCAACTGATGACAGGCAAAACCCTGGAAGACGAAACCTTCAAAAACCGGCCGGGGCATGTGCGCCCGGAGGTGGCGCTGGAGGTGGAAGGCCTCAGCGGAGACGGCTTCAGCGATATCAGTTTCACCCTGCGTCAGGGCGAAATCCTGGCCATCACGGGGCTTCAGGGCTCCGGCCGCGAACAGCTGGCGGACGCGCTGTTTGGCGTCATTTCCCATACCGGCACCATTAATAAAGACGAGCGCACGGTAAAGGGCCATGTGCGGCGGTTTATGAACCGGGGTATCGCCATGGTGCCCAGAAACCGCAAGGAGCGGGGCATCCTCAACGACTTGAACATATACGATAACCTGTCCATGGGCTACTTCAACACCCGCATGAAAGAGGCGCTGATCAGCAGCGCCCGGGAAAAGGAGCGCTACCAGCGGCAGAAGCAAGCGCTGAACATCCGCGCGGATAACCCGCGCAATGTGATATCGTCTTTGTCCGGCGGCAACCAGCAAAAGGTGGTGCTGGGGCGCTGGCTGGAGGCCGATGCCCAGGTGCTATTGTTTGATAACCCCACCCAGGGCATTGACGTGGGCAGCAAGTTTGAAATCTATCATCTGATGCTGCGCCTGGCGCAGGAGGGCAAGGCCATCCTGTGCTTCTCGGCGGAGTTTCCGGAGATTATGAAAGTGGCGGACCGGTGCATGGTGCTGTACCAGGGCAGCGCGAACGCGCTGCTTGACCGCGCTGATATGACGGAGGAACGTTTGATGTACTATTCCACCGGCGCCAACCGCGAGCGGGCCGCCAACACCCAACAGGAGGCCATCCATGCCTGAAATCACCATGCTGCGCCGCGATAACGACCCCAAGCGCGTACTGAAAAGCCTGTTTACTGACTACAGCTACCTGGTGTCTTTTGTGCTCATTGTGGTCATCGCGGTGGTGGTGAACCCCAACTTCTTCAGATGGCGCAATGTCACCAACATATTCCTGCAAAGCGCCACCACCACCGGGCTCATTGCCCTGGGCATGACCATGGTGATTTGCGCCGGGCAGATTGACATTTCTGTCGGTGCGCAGGTAGCCATTATTTCCGGCTTTGGCATTGAGGTGCTCAACGCCACGCGCTCCATCTGGGTGATGCTGTTGTTTTGCCTGGCGCTGGGCGCGCTCATCGGCACGTTCAACGGCCTGCTGGTGGCCAAGGGCCGCATGCCCGCCATGATTGCCACCCTGGCGGTGCAGACCAGCTGCCGCGCCATCATCAACCACTTTGGCCAGGGCGGCCCCTTCACGGTGGCCGACGGCATGGCGTCCGAACCTTATTACGAGCACTTTCGCCAGGTGGCCAACGGCGGCCTACGGATATTCGGCTACAACGTGCCCTACCCCATGATATTGTTCATCGTCATGGCGCTGCTGTTTGGGCTGATTATGCAGCGCACTAAACTGGGCAAACACATCTACGCAGTGGGCTCCAACGAAGTCAGCGCACGCCTGTCCGGTGTCAGCGTGGACCGCACCAAAATCGCGGTGTTTTCCATCACCGGGTTGATGTGCGGCCTGACGGCCTGGGTGTACTCCAGCCGGTTGATGGCCGTTGCCTCCGCCAACGCGGGCAACCTGTTTGAAATGGACGCCATCGCGGCAGTTGCCATTGGCGGCACCGCCATGTCCGGCGGACGGGGCAAGGTCATCGGCAGTTTCCTGGGTGTGCTGATGTTCAAAATGATTAACAACACACTGGTGGCCGCCAAGGTGCCCACCTTCCTAACGGGCGCTATCTCCGGCGGCATCATCATCATCGCCGTGCTGCTGCAAAGCATGCGCGGCCGCGACAAATAAGGAGGACAACGTTTGCTGAATGTAGGCATCATTGGCAGCGGCCGCATCACCGAGTTTCGGCACGCGCCCGAGTATACCGAGAACAAACGCGCGAACATCCTGGGCTTTGTGGACAGCAAGATGGCCCGCGCCAAGGCCATGGCTAAGCAGTTTGGCGGCAAGGCCTACCCGGACGTGGACAGCCTGCTGAGTAACCCGGACATCGACGCCGTCAGCGTATGCGTTGCCAACACCGCCCACGCGGAGGTGACCCTCAAAGCGCTGCGCGCGGGCAAGCATGTGCTGCTGGAAAAGCCCATGGCCGTCACGCTGCAGGAATGTCAGGACATCGTGGACGCGGCCCGGGAAACAGGCAAAATCGTCATGCTGGGGCACAACCAGCGGTTTGCCAAAGCGCACGTGCAGGCACGGGAGATGATTCGCCAGGGCCTCATCGGCAAGCCGCTCACCTTCCGCACGGCCTTTGGCCACGGCGGGCCGGAGTGCTGGACAAACGACCCCAACAGCTGGTTTATCCACCGCGACCGCGCGGCGTTTGGCGTGCTGGCCGACTTGGGCATTCACAAGACGGACCTGATTCACTTCCTGTTGGATGACCCCATCGAGCAGGTGTCGGCCCAAATGGGCACGCTGGACAAGAAGTACCCCAGCGGCGAGCCCATCGACCTGGAGGACAACGCCACCTGCCTGTACACCACCCGCGGCGGGGTAATGGGCACCATGCACGTCAGCTGGACGTTCTACGCGGCGGAGGACAACTCCACCCGCGTCTTTGGCACCAAGGGCGTGCTGCGCATGTATGATGACCCGGTGTATTCCCTCATCTACGAGCCGGTGGGTGGCGACATTCAGCGCTTTCAGCTAGACGACTTGACCAGCAACGAAGACCAGAAGGCCGGCCTGCGCACCAACACCGGTGTGATTGACGCCTTTGTGGACAGCGTCTTATCCGGCCAGCGCCCGCCCATTGACGCGGCGGAGGCGCTGCGGGCGATGAAGGTGGTGTTCGCGGCGGTGGAATCCGCAAAGGCTGGCCGCGCCATGCGCATCGAGCAGGTATAAGCATCAAAATTCATAACGCGTGAAGGGAATTGACATGACAGCAAAGCAGCAGGAGCACATTGCGCTGACGGGGCGCGACCTGAGGCTGACCACATTGGCCAGCGTAGCCCGGGCATATGCCCGGGTGACCATCGCACCCGAGGCGATGGCGCGCATGCAGGTTGCGCGCCGGCAGGTGGAGGAAATACTGTCTGGAACAGAGCCGGTGTATGGTATCAACACCGGCTTTGGTGCATTTAGCCAGGAGCGCATATCGCGCGACCAGCTGGACTTGCTGCAGCATAACCTCATTGTGAGCCACGCCGTGGGGGTGGGCAAGCCCCTGCCAAAGGACGCGGTGCGCGCCATGCTGCTGCTGCGGGCGAACGCCTTGTGCCAGGGGCACTCCGGCATCCGGCCGGAGGTGGTGCAGCTGTTGTGTGATATGCTCAACAGCGGCGTGCACCCGGTTATCCCCGAGCAGGGGTCGCTGGGCGCGTCGGGCGACCTGGCGCCGCTTGCGCATATGGCGCTGGTGCTGATGGGCAAGGGCGAGGCAGAGTATGAAGGCACCGTGATGCCGGGCGCTGAAGCCATGCGGCGGGCGGGGCTTCCCGTGTTCGAACTGCAGGCCAAGGAAGGCCTGGCGCTGATTAACGGCACCCAGATGATGGGCGCCGTGGGCGGCTTGGCCCTGTATGACGCGCTGAAAGCGGCTCAGCTGGCGGATGTGGTGGCCTCGCTGACGGTGGAGGCGCTGCGCGGGCTGCCCCAGGCGTTTGACGCGCGCATTCACCAGCTGCGCCCCCACAGGGGACAAAGCCTGGTGGCGAACAACATTCGCTCGCTGTGCGCGTGCCTGAACCTGGCGGCGGATGAGCTGCCAAACCGTGTGCAGGACGCCTACTCGCTGCGGTGCATCCCCCAGGTGCATGGCGCCGTGCGCGATGCCCTGTACCATGTGCGCGATGTGCTGGAGGTGGAGTATAACGCCGTCACCGATAACCCGCTGTTGTTCCCGGAGGATGGCGATGTGTTAAGCGGCGGCAACTTCCACGGTGAGCCGCTGGCGCTGGCGCTTGACTACGCGGGCATCGCCGCGGCGGAACTGGCGAACATCTCTGAGCGCCGACTGGAGCGCATGGTGAACCCGCAGTTAAACGACGGCCTGCCCGCGTTCCTGGTGACGGGCGGGGGGCTTAATTCCGGCATGATGATTGTGCAGTACGCAGCCGCTGCCTTAGTCAGCGAAAACAAGGTGCTGGCGCACCCCGCCAGCGTGGACTCCATCCCGTCATCTGCCAACCAGGAAGACCATGTCAGCATGGGCGCCCATGCCGCGCGCAAAGCACGGCAGATTGTGGACAACACCCTCAACGCCCTGGCATATGAGTGCCTGGTGGCGGCGCAGGCGCTGACACTGCGGGGCAGCAAACTGTCGCCCGTGCATCAGCGGCTGATGGACATCATCCGGCAGCGTGTGCCCTTCATGAGTGAGGACCGGGAACTGCGGGTGGACATCACCGCTATGGGGCAGTTGATGCGAACAGGGGAGATGCTGGACGCAGTTGAGGAGCTGGTGCCAGACTTTCAGTGAAGCGTTAAGTACCACCCCTACAGAGTATCAAAGACCCAGGGGAGGTTCGGAGGGCAGAAGCCCTCCGATTGTAATCCGCGCCGGCGGCGTGTACGGTGGCGCGGCAAGCCTTTGCGCAGCAAAGGGTTTCCATGCCGTCTACCGCCCGGGAGCGAAGCGAGAGGTAGACGGCCCAAAGCCAAACCGTTGAAAAACCTCAGTTTTTCAACGGCCAGAAGGGAGCGATTGACATCGCTCCCTCATTGTTTTCAGGGTGGTATGCTGACGACGCTTAGCGGCTTACTGCCACCTGCCCGCGTTTGATGACGGTGTGCGCCAAGTTGCTGCCCAGGCGATAGCACAGGTAGTCCAGGTCCGGCACATCCCAGATGACCAGGTCCGCCTGTTTGCCGGGCTCCAGCGTGCCAATGCTGTCCGAAAGGCCGATGGCGGCCGCGGCATTCAGGGTGACAGCGGTGAGGATTTCGGCCGCCGTCATCTTGTACTTGAGGCTCGCCAGGGTGATGCATAGCTGCAGGTTGAGGCTGGGGCACGAGCCCGGGTTAAAGTCGGTGGCGATGGCTACCGGCACGCCTGCGGCAACCATGTCCCGTGCGGGGGCAAAGGGCTTGTCCAGGTAAAAGCTGGTGGCGGGCAGCAGGCAGGCGATGGTGCCGCCCTGTTTCAGCGCTTCAATGCCGCTTGGCCGGATGGCGATGAGGTGTTCGGCTGACGCCGCACCCAGTTCGCCCGCCAGTTCACTGCCGCCAATGGCGTGGATTTCGTCCGCGTGTACCTTGAGGCCCAGGCCATGTTCCCTGGCGGCCAGCAATATTTCACGGGATTCGTCCACGGAAAACACACCGCTTTCCAGAAATACATCGCAGTACGCCGCCAGCCCGCTTTGCGCGGCCTGGGGGATGATGTCCCGGATGATAAGGTCAATGAAAGCCCTTCTATCGTCGCGGTGCTCCTCAGGCACCGCGTGGGCCGCCATCAGGGTGGAGACCAGTTGTACCGGTTGCCGCTTGTTTAACTGCGCGGCCGCGCGCAGCTGCTTCATTTCGTTTTCCAGGTTCAGCCCATAGCCGCTTTTGCACTCACAGGTGGTGGTGCCAAGGGACAGCATTTCCTGAAGCGCTGTTTTGGCTTTTACAACCAGTTCTTCTTCACTGGCGGCACGGGTTGACCGCACGGTCGACAGGATGCCGCCACCCGATTTCAGGATGTCCATGTAGCTCTC
>CAYFSN010000020.1:6071-17505 GCA_964345845.1 uncultured Christensenella sp. | reverse complement strand
CGCCGCCCTGGGCCAGTATGTCCAGGTACGGCACCCCGGCCAGTTTCAGCCGCATTTCATGCGCGCGCCAGCCGCCAAACACCAGGTGCGTGTGGGCGTCCACCAGGCCAGGGGTGACCAGCTTGCCGCCGGCGTCGATGACCTGAGTGCCGGGGGAAAGCTGCGTGGGCGCCTCCCCGCTGCCTACCTCCGCAATCTGCCCATCTTCTATGAGCAGATACGCGTCTTTCAGCAACGTGATGTCACCCTGCGCTGTGCCGCCCAGGGCTTTGTTGCCCTGGGGCGTCGCCAGCAGGCCGATGTTTGTAATCAGCGTGGTCATGCCCTGTCACCGCCTGAAAACAGGCTGTCAAGCAGTTCGTCATCCGCGGTGTGGGGCAGGGTGATGCAGTCGGTGTCCGCGTTGTTCTGGTTGTAGCGGGCCGCGGTCTCCATGGCGGGCGGGTTTTGTGCCCAGCTTCTGCGGGCGACGCCCACCATCACGTCCCAGGGCATGGCCATGCGCAGGATGTCGTCCACCCGCTCACTGCCGTCCAGCACCAGGCCAAAGCCGCCGTTGATGGAGCGGCCGATGCCCACGCCGCCGCCGTTGTGCAGCGCCACCATGCTCATGCCGCGGGCGGCGTTGCCGGCAAAACACTGGGTGGCCATGTCGGCCATAATGTTGGAGCCGTCTTTGATGTTGCTGGTTTCCCGGAAGGGCGAGTCGGTGCCGCCGGTGTCGTGGTGGTCGCGCCCCAGCATCACAGGGCCGATGTCGCCCTGGCGCACCATGTCGTTAAACTTTAGCGCGATGTCCCGCCTGCCCTCTGCGTCCTGGTAGAGGATGCGGCACTGGGTGCCCACCACCAGGCGGTTCTTTTCAGCGTCGCGCACCCACGCCCAGTTGTCGCGGTCCTGGTAGCGGCGGTTGGGGTCGATAATGGCCATGGCGGCCTGGTCGGTTTTGCGCAAATCATCCGCGCTGCCGCTTAAACAGCACCACCGGAAGGGGCCGTAGCCATAGTCAAACAGCCGCGGGCCCAGAATGTCTTCCACATAGCTGGGGAAGACAAAGCCGTCCTGCTCGTTTTCGCCGTTTTTGCACACGCTGGGGACACCCGCGTCAAACACGGCCTTCAGGAAACTGTTGCCATAGTCAAAGAAATAGGTGCCCTTGTCATGCAGGCGGCAGATGAGGTCATAATGCGCCTTCAGGCTGTCATCCACCAGGGCGCGGAAGCGGTCCGGGTCGTCCCGAAGCAGCGCCGTGCGCTGTTCAAACGTCAGCCCTTGGGGGCAGTAGCCGCCCTCATACACCGCGTGGCAGCTGGTCTGGTCGCTGAGCAGGTCGATGTGGTGGTTGTTTTGAAGCATATAGCGCAGCAGGTCCACAATGTTGCCGTGGTAGGCGATGGCGCAGGGCGTGCCCGCCTGCTGGTGCTGGGCTGCCAGGTTGGCGGCTTCCTGTACGTCCGCCGTCCAGCTGGTGACCCATCCTTGCTCCAGCCGGGTTTGCACGCGGGAGATGTCCACCTCCGCGATGATGCAGGCAGCCCCGGCGATGACCGCGGCTTTGCCCTGGGCACCGGACATGCCGCCCAGGCCAGAAGAAACAAACAGCTTGCCCTTGAGGTCGTCGTCCTGCTGTAGGCTCAGCTTCAGCCGCCCGGCGTTCAGCGGGGGGTTGAACATGCCGTGCACCCATCATCAACCCATTGGTGATGATGAGCCGCGGCGCCATTGGGTGCGAGCGGAAAAGCCCCAGGGGATGGCCGCTCATCAGCGCCAGGGTCTGGTTTTCGGTGACCCTCTCCAGGTAGTATTTGATGAGCCGGTACTGCATCCAGTTCTGGCACACCTGGCCGGTTTCACCGTAGGTGACCAGCTCGTAGGGGTACAGCGCCACCCGGTGGTCCAGGTTGTTTTCCAGCATCACCTGGATGGCCTTGCCCTCGGTACACTGCCCGTTGTACTGCTCAATGGGCAGGCCCTTCAAGGGCTTTTCCGGCATGAAGCGGTAGCCGTAGATGCGGCCGCGGGTTTCCAGTTCGTTTAGGAACTCCGGCGCCATGACGGCGTGGTGCTTCTTCGGCAGGTAGCGCAGCGCGTTTCTAACGGCCAGGCGCTTGTCGGCCTGGCTGAGGTGCGCCTCCCGCCTAGGGGCCCGGCGGATGGCCGGGTCAAACGGCGGCTGTTCGGGCAGGGTGTCAAACAAGGCGGGGATGTCCGGTGTCATTTCTGCTCCTCCCTGGCCTGGGCGGCGGCGATGGCTTGCTGCTCCAGGTCGATCACCTGGCGCTGCAGTTTGTTACAGGTGCTGAGCATGTCCGCCCGGAAGGCCTCATCGTGTACGCCGGGCACGTTGATGCGCACGTTGTTGATGGCGCCCAGCGCGGCCGTGCGCAGCATCATCACGCCCACCAGGCCGTCAGACAGCGTGTTGATGTTGCCCAGCTTGACGATGTCCTGTGCCAGCTGCAGGGCCTCCAGCGCGTCCCGCGCGTTTCTAAGCGGCACACCGCAGGCTTCCCGCAGGGCCGACTGCATGGCGTCGCTCCGCGCGGCCTTTTCGTCGTCGGTTTCCTTGGGCAGGCGCATGGCCTGCATGAAGCCGTCATAGCTTTGTGTGTCCTTGGTGATGCCTTCCAGCATGCGCAGGCGAATGGGCTCAAGCGCGCTGTCCAGCTGCATCATGCGCTCCTCCACCTGCTTGTATTTCTCGCGGCCCATGGTCAGCTTGGCCATCATCTGCGCCAGCGCCGCGCCGTAGGCGCCCGCCATGGCGGAGATGCTGCCGCCGCCGGGCACGGACGCGTTGGACGCAGTTAGTTCGTTCAGCGCTTGTACCGTCATTTGCTCCAATTGTTGCATGATGCCCTCCTACAGCTGTGTTTCCAGTATTTGTTCCATGTGGAAGTTTTCCACCTGCAGATAATGCGCGGCGCTTTCCGCTAGCGCCCTCAGCGGAACCAGGCCGATGATTTCGCTGCCCACCACGTTTACGCCGTAGCGCGCGGCCTCGCGCTTTACCGCTTCAAACACGTGGAACATGCTGCTCTTGGTGTAGTCGGTCAGGTTCATGCTGACCTGGGCGATGTGCCGCTCGTCCAGCATCACACCCATGCCCTTCACAAACCGGAACCCGCCGCTTGAGTGGCGCACCACCTTGGCGATGGCCTTGGCGACTTCCACGTCATCCGTGCTCAGGTTGATGTTGAAGGCTACCAGCGGCATGCGGGCGCCCACGGCCGTCACCCCGCCGGTGGGGTGGATGGTCTTGGGGCCATAGTCCGGCACCCACTGCGGGTCCTTCATTTTTTCTGCCATGCCCTCAAAGCTGCCGCGGCGAATGTCCGCCAGGTTTTCGCGGTGGGGGGCGGTGGCGCTTTTTTCGTAGAGGAACACCGGCTGCCCAAACCGCTCGGCGATTTGCTGCGCCACATGCTTGGCGATGCGGTTGGCATCTTCCAATTCACAGTTTTTGATGGGGATGAAGGGCACCACATCGGCAGCACCCATGCGGGGGTGCTGGCCTTCGTGCTTGGTCAGGTCAATGCGCTCAACCGCCACGCCCACCGCGGTGATAACGGCCTCCGCCAAGGCGTCCGGTTCACCCACGGCGGTGATGACGCAGCGGTTATGGTCCTTATCCGCGCTGTAGTCCAGCAGCTTTACATTTTCTTTCCCCCGGAAGCAATCGGCAATGGCTTCCACCACGCTGAGGTCGCGCCCCGCGGAAAAATTCGGAACTGTTTCCATGATGGTGTTCATGTGATGGGTCCTTTCGATGTATTTTTCTTGTTTTCATTATAACACAGTCAGACAAAAGCGAAAGGGCAAAGGGCACAAAGTTGGATGTCTTTGAAGCAAAAAAGGACAAGCCTTCGCTTATCCTTTTAACGTGGGCCCTGGGCTATGCCTCTTCTTCAGGCGGCAGGTCCGCGGGCTTAAACACCATGGCCACTTCCTCCGCCGCCTCCAGGTGGCTAAAGGGCACATAGAAACTAAACAACTCCATCATCGGTCCAGTCCAGGTGGTCATGGCGGCGCCCAGCATGCCCTCCTTCAGGTAGGGGATGTGCTGCTGGCGCAGCAGGTCCTCCAGTTGGCCGGCTTGAATGTTGTCAGCCTTCCACAACAGCACCGGGTCATCGGCCTGCGGGGCGCGGGTGACGTGTCCGTTCTTGTCACAGCGCTCATCCACCAGTTCACGGCATTTTTCACAGTACAGCACGCGCTTGCCCTCCTTTGTTTGTTGTGTTTATTCTACCACAAGCAGCAAGCACTATGTTAAAAACCGAGATACAGTAGGTATAGCCCCATCGCGGCGATGAGCAGGCCCATGACAACACGCAGTATCTGGCTCAGTTTTCCGTAGCGGCCGCTTTGGGTGATGCGCTTGGCAAACCCCGCTGACGTGCCTGCCGCCACAGCCAGGGCGCTGTGGCCCGCTGCGTATAGCAGCAAAAGCAAAATGCCCCAACCGAGTTGCCCCTTGCCCGCCACCAACGCCAGCAAGGCGATGAGGACAGGGGTGGCGCAGGGGCTGGAAAACAGCCCCCCCAGCGCGCCGGCCGCCAGGGCGCCCAGGTAGCCGCGGCGGTTGGAGCGGCTGACCAGGTAGGTGGAGGGGATGAACTCAAACAACTCCCAGGTTTGCAGTGCCATCAGCAACAGCAGAATGCCCAGCCCCAGGTACCACCAGCGCTGCATGCTGCCCATCAGCACCCCCGCGGTGGCGGCAAACACGCCAAGCGCCGTGAAGGTGAGGGTGAGTCCTATAGCAAAGGTGAGGGACAACTTCAGCGGGCGGCGGGGGTCTTGCTTGTTGTCAGCTGTGCTGCCCACAAAGCCGATGACCAGGGGAATGCTGGCCAAGGAGCAGGGCATCAGCGAGGTGACGGCGCCAGCCAGCAGTGCCAAAACGGGTGCCAGCCACAGGTTCTGGCTCATCAGGTCAGAGAGGTTTTGCAGCAGTTCAGTCATCGTAAGTAACGCCCATGTCTTCAAAGAGCAGGCGGAACTGTTCTTCGTTGAGGATGCCGATGTGCATGGTGAGCGAATGTTCGCCGGTGTCGCGATGGTCAAACAGCTCCAGGTTCAGCCCGGATGCCAGCACCTTTTCACTGGGCTGGTAGGGGGTGCCGTCGGCGTTTAACAATACCTGGCTTGGCACCACCATGATGGGGTAGCCGGCGGTGAGTTCCGGGCGCTTCCACACATCAAAAAACTTGATGAGACCACGGCCCAGGTTTTGCTTGTGGGCGGCCTCCAAGGCCGGGCGCATCACCTGGCAGGGGCCGCACTCTTCGGCGCCAAAGTCCAGTATCATGGGAAGCCCGTGTGCGGCGTATGCATCCAGGTCAAAGGTGGTGTCTTCCAGCACAAAGGCGGGGTTGCCCTGGGCGATTTCCAGTTGGGTGTCCAGCCGTTGTGCGCGCTGGCTGTTCTTTAGCAGCCAGGCACCGCCGGCAGCAAGCACAATAAGCATCGGAACAACGATGCGAAGCAGGGTCTTGTTATTTTTCATGAATGTCTCCTTAGGTTCCGGTCTCGCCGCTTGGCGGCATGTCCGGAGTATACCACCCAAAGCAGAGGCCAAACCCTTCGGCCTGTGGTATCATGTGCGGGTATGAGTGTTACCAGGGATTTATTGCGCTGGTATGACCAGCATCAACGCACATTTGCCTTTCGCGGCACGCGCGACCCCTACCGGGTGTGGGTGTCGGAAATCATGCTGCAGCAGACGCGCACCGAAACGGTGGAGGGCTACTATACCCGCTTTCTAAAACAGTTTCCCGATGTCCACGCCTTGGCCGCGACCGACGAGCAAACCGTGCTGAAAGCCTGGGAAGGGCTGGGGTACTACAGCCGTGCCCGCAACCTGCACCGCGCCGCCAAGTTGGTGTCAGAGGAACTGGGCGGCGCGTTTCCCCGCACAGCGGCCGGCCTGCAGGAACTGCCGGGCATTGGCCCCTACACCGCGGCGGCCGTGGCGTCCATCGCCTTTCTGGAGCCTGTGCCGGCTATGGATGGCAACTTAAACCGGGTGCTCAGCCGGCTATACGCGGTGGAGGAGGACATCGGCATGCCCACCGTGAAGCGTCGGTTGTACCAGCTGGGCCTGGGCGTGATGCCTCACGACCGCCCGGGGGATATGAACCAGGCGCTGATGGACCTGGGGGCGACCATCTGCCTGCCCGGCACGCCGGACTGCCGCGCCTGCCCCATCAGCCGGCATTGCCTGGCTTACCTGGAGGGCGAGCCTGAACGCCTGCCGGTGCTGCCGCGCAAAAAGCCGCCGCGGGAGATACCCATGGCGGTGGGGATTGTGACCTGCGGGGCGCATGTGCTGGTGTTTCAGCGCCAGCAGACGCTGCTGAAGGGGCTGTATGTGTTCCTGCTGCTGGAGGAAGAAGACACCGCCGCCGCGCTGACAAAACACTTGAAGCGATTGGGCTTTGAGCAACCCCAACTGACAGAGGCAGGGCAGGCCAAGCACATCTTCACCCACCGCGTGTGGCAGATGCGGCTGTACCGGGCGGAGGTGGGGGAGCAGCTGCCCGTGCCCGGCGGCACCTGGGTGCCCATAAGCCAGATTGACACACTGCCCTTTCCCACGGCCATGGCAGCGGCGCTGCGGGCGTTGAAGGAAGCGTAAGCGCAAATTTGCGCCATGCAAAAAGAGAGCCGACACTTGCGGCTCTCTTTTTGTGCAGGGAATTAGCCTTTGGTGATTTGGTCGATGCGGGCCAGTTCGTCCGGGCTAAACTGCAGGTTGTCCTGCGCGCGGGCGGCGTCCTGTATCTGGCTTAAGCGGCTGGCGCCAATGATGACCGATGCCGTCACAGGCGTCTTCAGCAGCCAGCTGACCGCCATCTGCGCCAAGGTCTGCCCCCGGTCGCGTGCCAGGTCGTTGAGCGCGCGTACCTTGGTGAGCACCTCGTCCGTCACTTTTTCCGGGGTCAGGAAGATGGAGGCGCCGGCGGCCCTTGAATCCGCGGGAATGCCGTTTAGGTAGCGGTCGGTCAGTATGCCTTGCTCCAGCGGTGAGAAGGGAATGGCACCCACACCCTCGCGTTCCAGCACGTCGTACAAGCCCTGCTCAGGCCGTCTGTCCAGCATGTTGTAGCGGGGTTGGTGAATCAGCAGATGGAGCCCCATGTCCTTCAGCACCCGGATGGCTTCCTCCGCCTGCTGCGCGGAATAGTTGGAGATGCCCGCGTACAGCGCCTTGCCGCTTTTCACGGCGTGGGCCAGCGCGCCCATGCTTTCCTCGATGGGGGTGTCCGGGTCCGGGCGGTGGTGGTAGAAAATGTCCACGTACTCCAGCCCCATGCGCTTCAAGCTTTGGTCCAGGCTGGACAGCATCTGCTTGCGGCTGCCCCATTCACCGTAGGGGCCGTCCCACATCAGGTAGCCTGACTTGGTGGAGATGATGATTTCATCCCGGTACCGGCCCAGGTCGTTTTTGAGGATGCGGCCAAAGTTTTCCTCCGCGCTGCCCGGTGGGGGGCCATAGTTGTTGGCCAGGTCAAAGTGGGTAATGCCCAGGTCAAACGCGCCCAGAACCATCTGCCGCGCGTTGTCGTAGGGTTGCTGTCCGCCAAAGTTGTGCCACAGCCCCAGCGATACCGGCGGCAGTTTCAGGCCGCTTTTGCCCACGCGCCGGTACTGGGTATTTTGATACCGATTGCCATCCGCTAAATACATAGGTGCCTCCTTATGTGATGCTGCACCCATTATACCCCGAAGGGAACCGTACTACGCCTTGGAGCCCCGTTCGGCAGGGCTCTGCGGGCCTTGCAGTACGGTGTTGGTAAAGCCTTGGTAGTTGCGGTTGATGCTGCGGTTTTGCTCGCTGAGCAGCGATACTTCCGCCAGCGCGCGCTGCGGCGCGCCATAAGGGCACACCCCATCGTGAAAGGTGTCCGGGTGGGCGTTCCAGGTCATCAGGGCGGCGATACCAATCCACAGCAGCATGACCGGCAGCGGCTTGTTGAGCTTGCCGCGGGTAATCAGGAACAATGCTGCAGTTGCCGCAAGCATCACCCAGGGCAGCCATTTGCCCTTTGCCCAGCTGGGCGCGGGTTTTGTTGCGATGCCCTTCTTTTTCTTCAGCCACTGCACACCGCCCATGACGGTGTTGATGGGGCAGATCACCATACAGTAGACGCGCTTGCCCAGCAGTGTCGGAAAGATCAGGCTGAGCGCGTACAGCCCCAGCCACCACAACAGCGCCTGGCTCTTAATAAGGATAACCAATAGCACCAGAAACAACAGACGCAGGGGTACCATGATTTTCTTCATACACCATACCTCCCGAAAGATTGTGCCCATTATCGTTGAACCGGACGGCGAAAAAAGTTACCATGGTAACGTAAAGGGAGGGGTGCCTGTGGAAATGATGGAAGCAAAGCGAAACGTCCTGAGCGCGCATCCGCTCTTTGGTCTTCTGCCAGACCATCAGCTGGCTGACCTGCTACGCGACCCGGCCGCTATGGTGGTGCGCTACCGAAAAGGGCAAATCATCCACCTGCAGCATGAAGCCTGTACAGCGCTTGAGGTGATGCTTGCTGGGAGCACCAGCGTACAGCGCATTAATGAGGATGGCCATGTCCTGCGCATCGCAGCGTTTGCACCGGGGGACATTCTGGGCGCCAACCTGCTGTTCGCCAGCCGCAACTTGTACCCGTATACCGTCATCGCGGAAGCAGACTGCGCGGTGCTGCGCTTTCAGCGCGGCCTCATGCTGCGCCTGGCGCAGAGCGGTCAGCCGTTTCTGGCGCAGCTGCTGACCGTGATATCCGACCGCACGCAGATGATGGCTGACATCATTGATACCATCAGCCACAAGAGCATCCGTCAGCGCTTGCGGGATGTATTTATCCTGGAATACCGCACTCAGGGCACCAACCCCATTCGTCTGCCCATATCCAAGAAGGACCTGGCAGAGCGACTGGGCATTCAGCGTACGTCGCTTAGCCGGGCGATGGACAGCATGCGGCGGGACGGGCTGATAGCCTTTGAAAACCGTGTGGTGCGTTTGACTGGGCTGCTGGAGGACGCCAATGCCTGAGCAGCGCAATGCCGCACAAAAAAGAGCCCGCTTCTGTTGAAACGGGCTCTTGGTCTGTTATGACTTAGTCTTCCACCAGGCTGAACGAATCTTTGTCCGCGCCGCACAGGGGGCATTCGAAGTCATCGGGCAGGTCTTCCCATTTGGTGCCGGCGGCGTAGCCGTTGTCCGGATCGCCTTCGGCCTCATCATAGACCCAGCCGCAGATGTCGCATACGTACTTCTTCATGTGGTTCGATACTCCTTTTGTTATATTTTAGGCCTTCCACAGGCCATGGAGGTTGCACCAGGCATACACGGCGACCACTTCATCGTTGTCAAGCAACGCGAACTTCGCTTCCGGCGCGCCGGTATGGTTCAGTTCTTTGCGCTGGTTGCCGTTGGTGGTTTCCAGGGCAATCCAGCCGATGTAGTGTTCTTCAATCATCGGATGGTCGACAGCGCCGACTTTCACGGTGACCACATTGCCTTCCCGCTCAACCACCGGGACATGCTTTTCTTTGGCAGCGTCCACAGTGCCGGGAATGATTTCGGACATTTTCTCGCCACAGCAGACGACAGGAACACCCTTGTCCGTGGCGTAGGCAATGATGTTGCCGCAGTGTTTGCATTGATAGAACTTCATGGTATTACCTCCTCTTTTGTCCGCTGAAATCATACGATATCTGGTTGACAGTGTCAACCGAAACGTGCTCAGGCGCTGGGCACAGCCTGGCCGTTGATGAACACCTTGACCACCGTGGTGCTGACCTCAAAGGGGCAGCCGTCTGTCAGCACGATGTCGGCGTCCTTGCCAACTTCCAGCGAACCTACGCGGTCGTCAATGCCGATGTGCCGCGCGGGGTTGATGGTGATGGCCTGCAGCGCCTGGAAGCGCGACATGCCCGCCTTGTGCGCAAGGCCCGCGCACAGCGGCAAATGCTCCTGGGGGATGACCGGAGCATCCGTGATGATGCTGACCTGGCAGCCCGCCTGGGCCAGTTTGGCCGGCGTCTCCCACGACTTGTTGCGCAGTTCAAACTTGCTGGCGTGGGTCAGCGTGGGGCCCACCGCAAGCGGCAGCCCCTCCTTGGCCAGGTCTTCGGCGATGAGGTGGCCTTCGGTGACATGCTCCAGCGTCATCTTGACGCCAAACTCCTTGCCGATGCGGATGGCCGTGAACAGGTCCTCCGCCGCGTGGGCGTGGGCCTTCAGGGGCATTTCGCCCTTCATCACCGGAATGAGCGCCTCCATCTTCATGTCAAAGGAGGGGGCTTTGGCGACGTCATCACCCGCTAATTCCTTCTTTTGCAGGTATTCTCTTGCCTTAAACAAGGCCTCCCGCAGCTTGGCGGCGGTAGTCATGCGGCTGGAGATGCCCTTGTCGCGATAGACCCGCTTGGGGTTTTCACCAAAGGCGCACTTCATGGCCACGTCGGCCTTCAGCACCATGTCGTCCGCGCGGTGCCCCACGGTTTTCACCGCGATGAAGGTACCGCCGATGACGTTGGCGCTGCCGGGGCCGGTAGACACCGTGGTGACCCCCGCCCGCGCCGCTTGAAGCAGCGTTGGCTGCAGGGGCTTAAAGCCGTCAATCGCCCGCAGGTGCGGGGTGATTTGGTCGTTCATTTCGTTGTAGTCCGTGCCCTCGTAGCCGATGCCCCAGCCGTCCATACCCAGGTGGCTGTGGGCGTCGATGAAGCCTGGGAAGGCGTACAGCCCCTGCGCGTCCACGACCTCATCGGCGGTCTCCTGAATGTCGGGGGCGATGCTTACGAGTTTGCCGTCTTTGATCAGCATATCCGCCTCGAAGGGCTCGGGCTTGATGCCGTCAAAGACCATGGCGCCTTTAATCAGCAAACTGCTCACAGCTGCACCTCTTTGTGCTGTTCAGCACTGTCGTAAATGGCCTGCATCATCTGCGCGGTGATGATGGCTTTGTCGATGTGGCTGTCCAGCTTTTCGCCGGTCTGCACGCAGCGGACAAACTCATCGATCTCCCGCTGGAACATATCCTTTGAGGTGAAGGCGGGGGTGGTGGTGGTCAGGGCGCCGTCTTCCGCGCCGTAGATGGTGAAGTTGCCGCCGTACTGCAGTCGGATGCCGGCCTTGTCGCCCATGAAGTCGATGTACTGTTCTTTTTCGCCGATGTTCTGCGCCCAGGCGCCGTGTACGGTGAGCACCGGGCCTTCGGTGCGGATGAGCGCCGTGACGGAGTCATCCACGTCATAGGTGCCGCCGGGGGTGGGCGGGCCGGCCCACATGTCCACGTAGGTGTAGTTGTCCATGTCGCGGCCCAGCTTGCTGAACACTTCGCCGGATACTGTGCGGGGCTTGGGGTCCCCCAGGCAGTACATGACGATGTCCAGGTAGTGCACGCCCCAGTCAATCAGC
>CAYFSN010000020.1:0-6061 GCA_964345845.1 uncultured Christensenella sp. | reverse complement strand
GCCACGGCCTTGGTGGTAAAGTCGCCGCCCAGGCCGGGGATGGAGCGGTGCGCCCGGAAGCTGACATACACATGGTACACCTCGCCCAGCTTGCCGCTGTCGATGATCATCTTGATGCGGCGCACCGCGTCGTTAAAGCGGTTGACCACGCCGATGTTCAGGGTCTTGCCCGTGCGGTGCTGCGCCTGCTGCATGGTAAGCGCCTCCTGGTAGGTGCGGGCAGCCGGCTTTTCGCACAGCACATGCTTGCCCGCTTCCAGCGCGTCCACAGAAATGGAGGCATGGGCGTAGTTGGGCACGCAGACGGACACGGCTTCCACCTCGGGGTCGCTCAGGATGTCCCGGTAATCCGTCACCGCGGTGCCGCAGCCATACTTTTCCACGGCGGCCTGGGCGCGCTCGGGAATGATATCGCAGAAATACTTGATTTCCGCGTCCTTGTTTTTCATGTACGCGGGGATGTGGGCGGCGTTGGCGATGGTGCCGCAGCCGATGATACCGACTTTCATGGTATGCCTCCTGCTGTGTTTTTTGCCATTATAACAGGTTGTTTGGGCGTGGACAACGCAGTTTGGCGGGTTTTCAGGCGGTGAAACAACAAAAAGCCGGCCCGTGATGGGCC
This sequence comes from uncultured Christensenella sp., assembly GCA_964345845.1. Taxonomy (GTDB): domain Bacteria; phylum Bacillota; class Clostridia; order Christensenellales; family Aristaeellaceae; genus UBA1038. The sequence continues at coordinate 5,439 of CAYFSN010000020.1, read as the reverse complement.
GGCAGAGAGGCGGCGGCTCGCCTGGATGTTTTGCGTCACATATTAGGCGCGCCGTGCCTGCTGGTCAGGAGCGTTTAGTAGCGCAGTACCGCCGAGTAATCGCGCTCCAGCGGGCGGTCCTGCGGGGCGACTGCCAGTACTTCGCCGCCGTTTAGCAGTGTGTCATCCACGATGGCGGCCAGGGTGTCCAATTGGTCATCCCTGGGGTCATCAACCAGCACCAATTTGCCGACGCGCCCTTCTTTGGCGGCCTGGGCAATGTCTCCCAGGTCGTGGGAAGCCTTGTTTGCGCTTCCCGCATTACTGATTTCCGTGGTGAGCGTACTTAGTTTCTGGTCAACCAGCGGGCGCATGATGACGGACGCCTGCTGCAGAATATCCTGTTCGTCCATCGCGTCCAGGGGCTTGTCAATGGTGCCGTCCAGGTACTTCTGTCCGGAGGCGATTTTCTGGAAGTGGGCCACGGTTTCCGTGGTGCCGGCCAGTATGAAGTGCATGCCGCTGTCGCGGTGCAGCCGTTCAAACGAATCGCTGAGGTAACGGAAGTACTTTTCGCGGTCCTTTTCCAGTTCTTCCGGGCGGGCGCGGTGGCCGTAGTGCATACCGTCCTTGCCGCCAAAGGAACCGACGCGCAGGTTGGCGTTGGCGTCAAAGTCATCAAACAATTCCGGGAAAGACTGCTTTACCTCAGGAGTCTCCACCTCGTGCAGGCTCTGCGGGCTGACTAAGTACATGGAAAAGCGGTCGCGGCTCAGGTCCACCAGGTAGGCGTCGCCCAGGCTGTCTTCCAGCCGAAACAGCGGCAGCATATGAAAGTGGCTGCCCAGGCGGTGCATGGGCTTCACATCATGTTGAAGCGGAAACACCTCCATGCGCTCACCCGCGGCCAGTACCACAATGCCGTCCGGCGTATGCGTCCAGAAGTCCTGGTTTTCAAGCAGCTGTTCCATGCGCTTGATGATGGGCTCCCAGTCGCGGCGCGGATGCGGGCCTTCCTCGAACTGGCGCTGCAGGTCCTGTACAGCGTTTTTGTAGTTGATGGGGTCTGCCTTGTTGTCCGGATGGACGCGATGCGTTTTCAAATGAAGGGAAACCTTTGGCCCTTCCTGTGCTCTGGCGTAGGTAAGAAAATCGTTCAACTTGTTGTAATCGGTCATGCAGTGTACCTCCTATGTCCTTCGTGTATGGGCTTTACTCTCTTGCCCTTCTATTACTTACATAACCAGAGAAGCCCGCCGGTAAACACGGCGGGCTACGTCGTCAGAAAACTGAGGTTTTCTGACGGTTTGGCTTTTTGGCCGTCTACCTCTCGCTTCGCTCCCGGGCGGTAGACGGCATGAAACCCTAGGGGCGCGCCGGTCAATCCGCAGGATTGACCGGCGCGGTCGGCTTTGCCGACTTGCAAACCTCTGGTTTGCAACCTTCACTACGCAAAGGCTTGCCGCGCCACCGTACACTCCGCTGGCGCGGATTGTACTCGGAGGGCTTCTGCCCTCCGAACCTCCGACAAGCGTTTGGAGCAGTAAAAACCCGCCGGTAAACACGGCGGGCTGTACAGGTACTGCTTACGCTTGCAGTTTAAGTCAGCAGATTGTTCTCTTTGAGCCACAGGAAGGTGTCCTTGAGGCTTTCTTCAAACGGGCGGATGGTGTAGCCCAGGTCGCGCTGCGCCTTGGTGATGGAAAATTCGGCGTTGACATCCAGTGTATACAGCGCGTATCGGGTATAAATCGGCGGTTTGCCGGACAGTTTGCTGCCCAGCTGCAGCAGCGGCAGCGCTGCCCGGGCCAGCCACATGGGCAAAATGTGCTTCACCGGTGGTTTGCCTGTGACCTGATGGAAGGTATCCAGCATTTGCCGTATGGTGACATAGTGCCCGGCCAGGATGTAGTTTTCCCCGGCTGCGCCCTTGTCGGCAGAGGCGATGACGCCGGCCGCCGCGTCGCGCACGTCCACAAAGTTGTAGCCGCCAGCTACCCCGGCTGGAATCTTGCCCGCCCAGTAGTCCTTAAACACCTGGATGAGGTTGCCCTGCTTCCAGTCGCCGTGGCCCCAGATGCCCGCCGGAAATACAATGGACGCGTTCATGCCGCGCTGTTGCGCGTCCTGCACATAGTTGGACGCCATGGCCTTGGTCTTGGGGTACCAGCCCACTACCTGGTCGGGGTCGAAGTGCTCCGGCTCTGCCATGACCTGGCCCTTGGGCAACACGGTGATGGCATGCACGCTGGACACGTGCACCAGGCGGGAGACACCATGTTCCTCGCATTTGTCCACCACATTTCGGGTGCCTTTGACGTTGACATCATAGACCAGCGGGTTCTCTCCCGGGCTTAGGTCGATGATGCCGGCTGTGTGAATGACAATGGCCCGGCTGCCAGCCGGCACCGTCATAAAGGCATCCAGCCCTTCGCCGGTGACCACGTCGCCGTAATAGAGAGAAGCGGATTCCGGTAAAGCCGCGCACTGGGGGTCCCCCTTCAGTGCAAGCACACGCACTGTGCGCCCGGCCTGTAGCAGCTGAGTCACCACCTCGGTGCCCAGAAAGCCGCAACCGCCTGTAACCAAATAGACAGTCGACATATATTCGCTCCTTTCATCAGTCTGATGAAGTGAAGACAGTGTGTTGACAAACCAACAACATAACCATACTATTTAACAGGCGTGCATTTCAAGCGACAGTTAAAGGCACGCTGGCGGCAATCGGACGAATTGCCCGCCAATGTATTTTACAAGACAAACGGGGGTGAACTGACGCGTGAAACCAGAAACACGGCGCGTACGCTATACCAAGCAGGTGCTCAAGGAAAGCCTGATTGAACTGCTGAAGGAACAGCCCATCAACAAGGTCACGGTGTCCGCCATCTGCCAGAAGGCGGATGTCAACCGCAGCAGCTTTTACCTGCACTTTCGGGACGCCTATGACCTGATGGAGCAGGTGGAGCTGGACCTGACCCGGCAACTGGAAGCGGCCCTGCTGGACACCTCGCTGAACATGCTAAGTCATGACATGGTCATTCGCATCTTCCAGACCATTGACGATAACCGGGAGCTGTGCAGCGTGCTGCTGGGCCCCAATGGTGACCGCGACTTCCTGGGCCGGGTCATCTCCGCGCAGAAGGAGCGCACGATGAAGTCCTGGAAACACCTGGTGCCCGCCTTTGACAACGAGGAGCTGGATTACTTGTACAACTACATCACCTTTGGCTCGGTGGGCGTGGTGGAGAAGTGGGTGCTGGGCGGCTTCAGCGAGGAGCCCGAGCACATTGCTCGCATGCTGAGCAACATCATTGCCCGCGGCCTGGCCGCTGGGGCGCAGAGCAACCACGCGCGGGAGCAGACCCCTTAACGTACCGCGGTTTGATACCAAAAAATACAAGCGCGGCTCGCCGCCCAAAATGTTGATAAAACCTTGCGCTAATCCCGGTTTTATCCCCGGCCGAACCCTTCACTTTCTGACCATATTGTGGTAGAATAATGGGAGGGTTTTTTGCCCGCCAAGGGAGGAAAGAAACGAACATGAGTGAACCCAACAACCACGAGCACCTCAACCCCAATGCCACCCATGTCGATGCCCAGTACGATGAAAACCAGATCCAGGTACTGGAAGGGCTGGAGGCCGTACGCAAGCGGCCGGGGATGTACATTGGCTCCACCGATGAAAACGGTCTGCACCACATGGTGTACGAAATTGTAGATAATTCCATAGACGAAGCGTTGGCCGGGTACTGCACCCAGGTCAACGTGACCCTGTTTAAGGATGGCTCCCTCCAGGTAGAGGATGACGGCCGCGGCTTTCCCGTGGGCATCCACCCCAAGATGGGGCGTCCCGCGGTGGAAGTATGCCTGACGGTGCTGCACGCTGGCGGCAAGTTTGGCGGCGACGGCTATAAGGTATCAGGCGGCCTGCACGGCGTGGGCGCGTCGGTTGTAAACGCGCTGAGCCGCAAGTTCATGGTCACCGTCATGCAGGACGGCAAGGTCTGGCAGCAGGAATACACCCTGGGCAAGATTGACTATGACCTGCGTGTGGTGGGCGAAACTGATAAAACCGGCACCATCATCCGCTTCTGGCCTGACATCCGCTCCGAGGAAAACCCCGGCGGCGTCATGGAAGAGGGCATTGAGTTTCGCTTTGATACGCTGCGCTCCCGCCTGCGGGAGATGGCGTTTCTCAACAAGGGCATCCGCATCGTCATGCGCGACGAGCGCGGCGATGAGCCCGATGAGCGTGTGTACCACTACGAGGGCGGCATTGTGGAGTTTGTCAGCCACATCAACCGCAACAAGGAAGTGCTGTTCCCCGAACCCATCTACATCGAGGGCGTCAAAAATGACGTCACCGTTGAAGTGGCGATGCAGTACAACGACTCCTTCTCCGAAAACGTATTTACCTATGCCAACAACGTGCACACCCCCGAAGGCGGCACCCACCTGATTGGCTTTTCCGCCGGGCTCACCCGCACCATTAACGACTATGGCCGCCGCTACAAAATGCTCAAGGACAACGACGCCAACCTGCGCAGTGAAGACGTGCGCGAGAGCCTGGCGGCGGTGGTCTCTGTGAAGCTAAAGGAGCCGCAGTTTGAAGGGCAGACCAAGTCCAAGCTGGGCAACTCCGTGGTGCGCGGCATTGTGGACAGCCTGGTCAGCGAGCACCTGGGCGCCTTCATGGAAGAAAACCCGCCGATTGCGCGCGCGATATTGGACCGCTGCCTGGGCGCCGCCCGCGCACGGGAAGCCGCGCGCAAAGCCCGCGACCTGACCCGCAGAAAGACCGTGCTGGAGTCGGCGGCCCTGCCCGGCAAGCTGGCCGACTGCTCGGAGACAGACCCCGCCAAGTGCGAGATTTTCATCGTTGAGGGTGACTCTGCCGGCGGCAGCGCGAAAACCGGGCGGGACAGGCACTACCAGGCCATTTTGCCGCTGCGCGGTAAAATCCTCAACGTGGAAAAAACCCGCATCGACAAGGCGCTGATGAACCAGGAAATCCGCAACATGATTACCGCGTTCGGCTGCGGCGTGGGCGAAGAGTTTGACGCCTCCAAGCTGCGCTATCACCGCATTGTGTGCATGACGGACGCGGACGTGGACGGCGCGCACATCCGCATACTGCTGCTGACGTTCTTCTACCGCTACATGCGTCCGCTGATTGACAACGGCTATGTGTACATTGCCATGCCGCCGCTATATAAGGTAAGCCGCGGCAAGCAGGAGCACTACGTGTACAGCGACCCCGAACTGCAGCAGCTGCTTGACCGCATCGGCCGCGAGCCCAAGCCCGAAATCCAGCGTTACAAGGGGCTGGGGGAAATGAGCGCCGAACAGCTGTGGACCACCACCATGAACCCGGAAACCCGCACCATGATGCAGGTCACCGCGCGGGACGCGGTGGCGGCCGACGAGGCCATGACCCTGCTGATGGGCGACCAGGTGGAG
>CAYFSN010000019.1:12903-25311 GCA_964345845.1 uncultured Christensenella sp. | reverse complement strand
GCTCTGGTAATCTCTACGGTATCATACCGCCACTTGGCGCTTTGTTTCTCCGCGCGCAAATAATGCTTAGCCGCACGATGCATGCGCATACGCTTGTCAGTTGAAACCGCCCGCACGCCCTCACCCAGCCTACCCTGGGGCCGGAATTTGACCTCAATAAAGCATACCACATCACCATCTTTGGCGATGATGTCAATCTCCCCATCGGCCGCGCGGTAACGCTTGTGCAGAACCCGGATGTTCCGCTCCTCCAAGTAAGCTATTGCCTGCTCTTCACCGTCAAGGCCGCTTTGATAACTGCTCATGTTTGTTCAGAAAGCAGGTTGCCAATAAACGTCAGCCGGTGCGCCGCACACGGTCCGTGCAAGCGCAGCGCCTGAATGTGCTGTGCGGTGCCATAGCCCTTGTTGGCGGAAAATCCATACTGCGGGTGAACTTCATCCAGCAAACGTAATTCACGGTCACGGGTCACCTTGGCCACAATGGAGGCCGCCGCGATGCTGTAACTGGTGGCATCACCTTTGATGATGGCGCGTATATCCCCTGGCAAATCAAGCCCGCTCATTGCGTCGACCAGGAAAAGCTCAGCTGGACATCCCTGCGCGGCACGCTGCATAGCCAGCCTGGTCGCCCGAAGAATGTTGATTGCGTCAATCTCTTCTGCCTCGACCTGACCCACGCCCACAAAAAGGGCTGTTTGCATGATGTCTTCGTATACCAGTTCGCGGCGCGTTTCGCTGAGTTTCTTGGAGTCATCTACCCACACCACCAGCGGGGTTTGCGGCATCACCACACAGGCAGCAACAACCGGGCCGGCAAGCGGTCCCCTGCCAGCCTCATCCATACCCGAAAAAGAGAGCCCCTGCGCCCAAAGCAGGCTGTCATGGTCAATGAGCTTCTGATGTCTCATTTTGGTTGATTCACGCATGATTTGTTCTCTGCGGTGGCATTTCGAGTGTGATTTTGCCAATGGTTCCATCTCTAAACTCGTCCAGCACCATGGCAACACCGCGGTCTGTGTCCAGCGCGCCGCCCTTCGTCAGAAAGCCGCGCGCCCGGCAAATGGCCAGCAACAGGGCCTCTCCCCGCAGTTCGCTGTCGTTTAACTTATACCGCGCCACCACAAGCGGGGCGTGATGTTTCATCAGGTCATCCAGCAGATGAATGGCAAGCGCTTCGGTATCCAGTATTTCATCGCGTATGGATCCAATATACGCCAACCGTCTGGCGGCCGTTTTATCGTTTAACTTGGGCCATAGCATGCCGGGGGAGTCCATCAGCTCTAGATATGGGCCTGCCTTAAACCACTGGGTTGAGCGGGTCACCCCCGGGCGATCAGCAACCTTTATGGTGGCCTGGCCCTTCATGCCGTTAATGATGGTGGACTTGCCCACGTTTGGCACCCCCACCACCATGGCGCGTACAGTTTTCCTAATGCCGCGGTTCAGCGCGCGTTCAACGCGCTCTGATGCAGCCCGCTCTACCATTGGCAACACCGTACGGGCTGAGCGGTTCGCGTTAATCGCGTAGGCCGCGATTCCCTGCCCCTGGAAGTATTGCAGCCACTGTTTGGTTGCTCCCTGGTCCGCCAAGTCTGACTTATTCATCAGCAGAATGCGTTCTTTATGGCTCACCAACTGATCCAAGTCAGGGTTCCTGCTGGATAAGGGTATGCGGGCGTCACATACTTCAATCACAACATCCGTCTGGCTAAGCTGGCTTGTCAGCTGACGCTTTGCCTTCGCCATGTGCCCCGGATACCAGTTGATGCTCAATGCGATGCCCCTTTCCGTTGTTGAACACGTCAAAAATACCATGATGCCCGTGTGATTGCAAGCAAAGCAAAAGCCATGCAGCTGGTTGCGGCATGGCTCTATGTGGTTGCTTTACTCCTCTTGCGCCAGCAGCTTGTTCAGCTTCTTTTTGATGCGCTGCAGCGCATTGTCAATGGCTTTCACCTGGCGTCCAAGGCTGTCCGCGATTTCCTGATAGCTTTGCCCATCCAGAAAGGCGCTGAGCACCTGCCGCTCCAGCCCAGAGAGTGTATCGGATATGCGGGTCTGCATCAGCCGATACTCCTCCTGATTGATGTAGATTTCCTCCGGGTTGGTCTCCCGTCCCCCAACTACGTCCATCAATGTTCGCTCATTCTCTTCTTCAAACAGCGGCTTGTTGAGCGAAACATAGCTGTTTAGCGGGATATGCTTCTGGCGTGTCGCCGTCTTGATGGCCGTGATGATTTGCCGCTTGATACACAGGTCGGCAAACGCACGAAAGGTCGCCTGACGATCCGGTCGGTAATCGCGCACGGCCTTGTACAAACCAATCATGCCCTCTTGAACGATGTCCTCATGATCAGCGCCGATCAGAAAGTAACTGCGCGCCTTGATGCGAACCAGGCTCTTGAAGGCGTCCAGCAAATGCACCAAAGCATTGGCATCACCCTGCTGGGCATAGGCTACAATCTGCTCATCCGTCAACTCGCTGTAATCGCGATGCTGCTGATCAAAGTATGAGGGCGCGTTGGTCATGGCGGGCTTTAACCTCTTCTCCCGGTATACACTGCGTACATCAGCACGCCGGCTGCCACGGACGCATTTAGCGAATCAATGACCCCGGTCATGGGGATGGAAACACGGTGATCGCATTGTGACAGGGTGTGTTCACTGATGCCTTCGCCCTCACTGCCAACAACCAGCGCACAGGGGCCGTCAAAGTTCACATCGCCCATGTCCGTGCCTTCCGCATCAGCGCCATAAATCCAAATGCCCTGGCGTTTCAGGTCTTTCATTAACTGGTTTAGGTTCACGACGCGGGCGACCTTTACATGCTCCACCGCCCCGGCCGAGGCACGGACGGCAGAGGGCGTCAAACCCACCGCGCGGTGCAGCGGTACCACGACACCATGCGCGCCCACACAGGCGGCCGTGCGAACGATGGCCCCCAGGTTCTGCGGGTCGGTGATTTTATCAAGCAGTATCAGGAAAGGTGCTTCATTGCGCTCCTTCGCCAACGCCAGCATCTCCTCTACTGTGCTGTAGGAGTAAGCGGAGGCGTACGCCACCATTCCTTGATGATTTCGGGTAATCTGGTCAAGGCGAGCACGGTCCACTTCCTGAATAATGACCCCGGCCTTTCGCGCCATGGAAACAATCTCCCTGGCAGAGCCGGACAGGTCGCCGGACGCCACCAGAATCTTCTCAATGTCTCTGTTGGCCTTCAACGCTTCACGGATTGGGTTTCTGCCGCTGAGCAGATTTTCAGGTTCCTGCTGGAAGCCACTATCCTGCTGTTGGGGTAGCGCATGCGGCTCCATAGGCCGGGCATGTCCCCTATTAGCCGGGCGAGCGTTTGGGCCAAACCGGTTATTCACGCGAGGCGCGCTGCGGTCATCCCTGCCACGTTCAACGTACGCTAACCCACTTTCATTTCCAGCCATTCTGCCGCAATCCCGGCGCTGCTCCGGCCTGCCATACCCGCGCGATGGGCGGCCGAACTGCTGACGCTCGCCACGCCCTGCCGCGGGCGCATCGCCTGTGGGGCGAAAACGTCCGCCGCTTCTGCTACTGCTACTGCTACTGCTACTGCGCGGCACATCTGTTCTGCCCTTCTGTCCGTAGCCTCTTGCATGCTCCCCAGCCGGTTTGTTCCCCTGCTTGGTTGGTCCCCGCTTGCCCCTTGGCTGGCTGGGTTTTCTTTCAGACATATAGTTAATCCTTCCTATTTTTCCTTTGCGTTTTCATCCGCCTGCGGCAATGTGAGCGCAAGCGATATCAGTTGGGTCAGGCGCTCCTCCTGCCCTGTAACATAAAGATACCCAATCATTGCTTCAAAACCTGTTGCCGCAGCATAATCCGCGCAGGTGGCGGACTTTGGCGCGCTGTGCCTGGGCTGCGCATTGCGACCTTTTCGAGCATAGTCTCGCTCTTCTTCCGTCAGGTACGGCTCCAGTTGACGCATGGTACTTGCCTGCGCGGTCGCATTGACAAGCGCAGCAGCGCCGCGGTGCAACGCTTGCGGCTTCACCATGGTTTTTAGCATGTGACCGCGAACAAACAGGTCGTACACACTGTCGCCGATAAAGGCAAGCTGCAACGGGCTCATGGACAGCAGCTGCTGCGGGGTGACTTCCTTGAACGCAGGCATCAGGTTTGCTGCGCGGTTTTGCTGTAGTTCGACGGGCTCATGCCCACAATGTTCTTGAACGTCTTGGAGAAGTGATAGGGGTCGTTCATGCCCACTTCCACGCCCGCCTGGCGCACGGTACTGCCTTCCTTCAACAGTGTCTTGGCGCGCTCCATTTTGCAGAACAGTTGATAGCTCTGCGGGGGCATGCCAACCTCAGACACAAAACGCTTTCTGAAGGTTTCAACCGGCATGCGGCTCAGGCTGGCCATGTCGCTGAGGGAAAAACTATCCCTGTATTGGTTCTTGCGCATGGCGTCAATGACCTTGGCAATTTCGTGGCTGAGCACGGCATCCATCGCAACCGGCTGACCGCTGTGGGACGCCAACATCGCCCAAAGCAACTGCTGCAGCTGAGCGGACGATGCCTCTTGGGAAGCCGCAATGCGCACAGTTGCCTGAACAATGTGCTTTGCCAGCTTTAGCTGAGACGGCAGTGCGCCCTGCTTCATGGCGATTCTGGGCAAAGCCCCCATCATCTGCATAAACTGGGTGGACAACGGTCCTGACACCATCACCCACAGCAAGCGGGACTCCTGCTCGGCCACCAGGCTCAAACCTTCAGTTCCAGGCGGCACCATACAGCTTTCCTTGGACTTTAGCTGGATAGCAACGTCCGCGTTACGCAGCACCAAATGACCGGACTGCGCCGCAATCCACAGCCATCCATCCGCGGCTTTCAGCTGCCGCTCGTCCACAGGCATCATGGACGCTCCCGCTGCGGCAATCCATACGCCGCTGGCACGTGCCAGCTCGTCCGGATCGTGCAGCCCCTCAATGCCAAAGGGCTGTTCATTCTTTTCTAAAGACTTGTTGAAAAACAACACTGACTCCACTTGAAACTCCTCCTTGTACAATCCTGTAGCATTTTATATGCCAGAACGTACATTGTCAATATCTTTTCCGTTTTGTACATCAAAGAAACTGCAGAAGTTGATTGAATATCCGAAATGCACAAAGACCCGCCAATTTGACGGGCCTTTCGCTGTCAACCCATGTTGACATGTGGCGGAGAGTGAGAGATTCGAACTCTCGTTGGGTTTTATCCCAAACACGATTTCCAATCGTGCGCCTTCGTCCACTCAGCCAACTCTCCAGGACGCTGTTCAGCGCCATTTAGGCTATCACGGCTTGCCGATTTCGTCAAGCACTTCCTTGACAGCCCAGGTGCGTTCCATCATAATGCGCTTTGAAAGGCGGCTAAATGCACCAAGTAGTATTTGTTGAGGAACGGAGTCTGGCGGCTCGGCACGGAATCGTGCCGGGTGATTTGATCTTGTCCATCAATGGCGAACCGCTCATTGACGACATCGACTACCAGGCATTGACCGCCAAGAAGCGGGTGAAGTTGGAGGTTATCAAACAAGACGGAAGCAAGGCCGTTATTACCATCGTAAAGCCCGTTTCGGCGCCGCTTGGCGTGCAGTTTGCCCAGACCATTGTGTGTGACCCGCGCACCTGCAACAACAACTGCGTGTTTTGCTTTGTGGACCAAATGCCGGAGGGTATGCGGGATACACTTTATGTAAAGGATGACGACTGGCGCCTGTCGCTGATGATGGGCAACTTCGTGACACTTACCAATGTTGGTGAGTGGGAGTTTGACCGCATTCTTCGCCGCCGCGTCAGCCCGCTGTACGTGTCCATTCACGCAACAGATCCGCAAGTGCGCGTGGCCATGATGCGCCAACAGAGAGCTGCCGACCTTATGCCCCGCCTTCAGCGCCTGCAGGCAGCTGGCCTTTCCTTCCATGGACAGGTGGTACTGTGCCCCGGGCTGAATGACGGTGCCGTGTTGGAGCGCACGCTGAAGGATATCTACGCCATGCGGCCAAGCGCTCTTTCTATTGCCTTGGTGCCGGTTGGGTTAACAAAGTATCGGGAGGGTTTGGCGGCGTTGCGTCCCTTTACAAAGCCAGAGGCACAAGCAGTCCTTGATATCTGCGAAAGATACCAGCAGATGTCGCTTCACGAACATGGCGACCGGTTTGTGTACCCTGCGGACGAACTCATCTGCATTGCCAACGCCGACCTGCCCAGTGACGACAGCTATGATGGCTACCCGCAGATTGAGAATGGTATCGGCATGATTCGCTTGTTTGAAGAAGAACTAAGCGATGCGCTGAGCACTGCGCATCATACAAGCAATGATGAGCCGGAATCTCGCGTCATTGTCGCCTGCGGCACATCCATCGAACCCTATATGCGCGACTGGGTTAATCGTTCCGCCCCGCTGCACGTCAAGGCAACGGTTCAGGCCGTTAAAAATGACTTCTTTGGTCATACCGTGACAGTCAGCGGGCTGATTACCGGGCAGGACCTTGCGCGGCAGCTTTACGGCAAAGCCGCCGACATGCTGCTGCTGCCCCAGAACATGCTGAACAGTGACCAGAGCATGTTCCTTGATAACATGACAATCAACGAACTGGAGGCCATTCTTGGTTTTCCCGTTCGCATTATTCCCAGCAAAGGAGATCAGCTTGTTGCTGCGCTCCGTTCGCCGCGCGCGTTGCTGGCAGGCTAGGAGGAGAACATGCTGCGCCGGAAGCCGCTTGTTGCCATTGTTGGCAGGCCGAATGTCGGCAAATCTACATTCTTCAACAAAATCATTGGACATCGCATTTCCATTGTAGAGGATACACCCGGCGTTACACGCGACAGAATCTATGCAGACTCTCTTTGGAACGGCCGCGAATTTACGCTGATTGATACTGGCGGCATCGATACCGACAGCGAAGATATCCTGCTGTCGCAGATGCGTGAGCAAGCACAGGTCGCCATCGAAACGGCAGATGTGGTCTGCTTGTTTACAGACGTGCGTACTGGCCTGCATTTTCAGGATGAGGAAATCGCCAATATTCTGCGGGCAAGCGGCAAACCCATCATTGTTGTGGTGAACAAATTGGACCACGCGGGTCTTGACGACCACCTGTACGAATATTATGCCCTCGGTTTAGGTGATCCCATCGGCATTTCCAGCACCAACATGCTGGGCTTGGGCGACCTGCTGGATAGAATTGTTGAGTTGCTTCCCCCGGAAGTGGAAGAAGGCCCTGAAGATGGCCGCATGATTAACCTGGCGGTCGTCGGCCGGCCAAACGTGGGCAAAAGCAGCATCACTAACCGCTTGCTGGGCCAAAATCGGATGATGGTATCTGACATCCCCGGCACGACGCGCGACGCCGTTGATACGCCCTATTTGCATGAGAACGGCACGATGTATAACCTCATCGACACGGCGGGCATGCGGCGCAAACGAGCCATTGAGGCCGAAAGCCTGGAGCGCTTCAGTGTTGTCCGCAGTATCACGGCCATTCGTCGGTGCGATGTGGCCTTGCTGGTGCTGGACGCAGCGGACGGCGTGACGGAGCAAGACACCAAGATTGCAGGGCTCATCAAAGACGAAGGCAAGGCGATGGTGGTTGTGGTCAACAAATGGGATACCATTGAAAAAGATACTGGCACCCTGGAAAAGTACCGCCAGAAGGTGCTGGGCGACTTGAAGTTTGTCGATTATGCGCCGGTTATCTTCGTATCCGCTGTCACAGGTCAAAGACTCCAAACCATCTGGGACATGGTGGACACTGTTTGTGGTCAGGCAACACGACGCGTACCCACCGGTGTGCTCAATGATGTGCTGGGCGATGCCCAGATTTCGCTGCAGCCACCTATGACAGGCGGCCGCAGGCTGCGCATTTTCTACACCACGCAGCAAGGCGTTCAACCGCCTACCTTCATCATGTTTGTAAATGACATTGAGCTGATGCACTTTGCCTATGAACGTTACCTGGAGAATCAAATCAGAAAAGCCTTTGACTTCACGGGAACGCCCATCCGCTTCCTGCTGCGTCAAAGGTCTGAGGAGACCTAAATGCACATGCTATCGTTATTGGCTGCCGCGCTCATCGCCTATTTAATGGGCAGTTTATCCACCGGACTCATCATTTCAGCAAGCGCCAAAGTGGACATTCGCAACCTGGGCAGCCGCAGCACCGGTGCCACCAATGTAACCCGCGTGATGGGCTTAGGCCATGGCCTGCTCACTTTCCTAGGTGATGTGGGAAAAGCGGCACTGGCCGTGCTGGTTGGCTGGTGGATTGCCGGCAAAGACGGCGGCCTTGTGGCGGGGTTGTTTGCCGTTATCGGGCACAATTGGCCCGTATACTATCAGTGGAAGGGCGGCAAAGGCGTTGCTTGTTCTGTCGCCGTACTGCTGCTAAACACACCGTTGGAGGGAGCCATCGCCTGTGTCGTCGCACTCATTGCGATTGGCGTAACGCGTTATGTCAGTTTGGGCAGCCTGCTGATGCTTTTTACAGCCGCCCTGCTGCTGCCGTTCACACGCGGCATCTGGCCATATGGTGTCTGGGCATTCGTCCTTCTGGCCATTGGCGTATACCGGCACAGGCAGAACATCGGTCGGCTCATCCGCGGTGAAGAAAATAAATTCACAGGGACCAAGCAAGTTCAACCGACAAGCACTGAGAAATAAGCGCCCTTACATATCATCTTCAAAGCCCGCAAGATGCATCATACGCTCCAACAGTTCCTGATAGGTGGTTCCATTCTCCAGCATCCCGTCCTGTGCAAAGGGCGGGTTTTTCTTACTGTACTGGTCAAACACGCCTTCACACCGCACGGACATGAACACCACGTCCGCGTCCTTGAAGCTACGCGCTATGTCAATGCTTCGCTCAAACCCGACCGAATGATCCGTTTTCTCCAGCTCAGCCGCTGTGATACGGCGTACATCTGCGAAGAATCGAACGGAGGGCTTTAGTATTTCCGTTCGTGAATCAGAAAGCTCTTGCGATACCTTGAGTTTGCCCTCGCGTATGTCAACCACGATTTCGCCAATCACATGACTATCGTCAGCAATGAGCGGCAAGCGGAGCATTCCCTTCTTTGTTAAGTCAATGGGGGTCAAAGTGTACCAGGCATCCGTACGCTCTGGCTGCAAATCGCATATGCGCAGACCAAACGCACAGAAACTAACCGCGAACTTTGACTTTGGTTCGTTGTAGCCCCTGGTTGCCAGCGTCTCTCCGCAGCGTTTGCATATGCGCGACTGCACACCAGCCTGAAACAGAGCAGCCCGCTTGGTGACCTTCCATGGACCGGATTGGTGCTTAAGCAGTTTGGTTTCCCTGTGTTCCGTGTGGCTGCAGTGTTTACAGGTGCGTTCCTGGATGCCCGGTCTGGCACAAGACGCGCGGCTAGTGAGCGTCCACTTACCGTACACATGCTTGCGCACAGCAGTTTCCTCGGTTTCTTTCATATCACATCGCCTGCATACACGTTCACGGATACCTGGTGCATCACAAGTAGCCTTCAGGATGGTCTGCCAGGCAGCAAAGTAATGCTTTACTGGTTTCAGTGCCCGGGTATCCTCCGCCTGGCACTTTTCGCAAATTCTTGTTTGGTTGCCGCCAACGACACAATCTGAAAACATCCTGCTCCCCCATGGACCAAAGGTATGCTCTTCAGCTGCAATCGTCTGAAACTCCTCCACCCCGCACAACGTACAGGTTTTCATGCCCTTTCCCTCACGTTCACAGGCAGGAGCCAATTGCGTTTCCCACACTGTCCAGACATGAAACAGTTTATCTATGGCTTTTACATCCGCATGTTGACAGAGCAGACATGTCCTTCTCTCTACTCCATCAATGCCGCAGGCGGGTTCCTTAACCCTTTTATATTCTCCATAGGTATGCTCGCTTAACGGAATGTCTTCCAGGAAGACGGTATCGCACAATCCGCAAATGCTTTTACGCTGTCCAAGCTGTGTACAACTGGCGGGCGTTATTTCTTCCCACTCGCTGCTCTCATGCGCTAACAGCGGCAATTCCTCTTCCTCCACAAACTTGCATTCCTCAACCGTGCACTGTCGTGACCTTAAGCCTGCTCCCATACAACTGTTTTGCTGGTGAACTGTCCAATCGGACCAGGTATGTTTCTCAAGCATTTGCTCATGCTCTTTTATCTCTGAGCATGCCTGACACTGCTGATACAGGTAGCCCGCATCGTAACAGGTTGCCTTTCTTCCCAGCATCAGCCCGCTCCACAGATGCCCGGTTCGCGGCAGGTCCCTGGTCTCCTCATGACCACAGTCTTGGCAAACACCCTTTTCGGTTCCTTTTGTCGTGCATCCGGGTGAAACAACCACATCCCAGGAAAACGGAAACCTATGTTGACCAGCGGGAATATCCTTCGTTTCGGATGCGCCGCAGTCTATGCAGTTGCGTTCATCTAAACGCAGCTCCGTGCAGGGGCGTTCCTCTCTCCGCTTCCATTCTCCAAATGCATGGGGCAATTTTCTCGTTACTTGAGAATAGAGAACAATGCCGCAATCCAAACACGTTCGCCCTATGGCGCCTTCTTCCTTACAGGTAGCGGACTTCAGAACCCTAGTGGCCCCAGAATTGTGCTTGGTACTTTGCGGTATGCTTTCGCGCTCCTCATGGGAGCATACATCACACAGTCTAGTTCTTAAACCTTCGAATTTGCATGTCGCATCTGATGTGACTTGCCATGCACCAAATAGATGCTGACCTGCTTCAATGACTTCCGATTGTCTGCCATCACTGCAGTTCAAACACTCGCGAGTACGAGCACCGCCAACCGCGCAGTCAAAGTACTCAGGCAAAGACCACTCATCCTGGTACTGATGCCCATTGGGCCGCAAATCATGCAACTTTACCTCACCGCAACCTTCTACTCTGCATACTTGTTGCGCAACACCCCACTCCACACAGGTTGGCTTCAGCACAAAAGCCAACGGCCCGCTAAAATCATGCTTATCGGATGTAACAGGAACAACTTCTGTTTCCATTATGTGACAGCGAGTACATGTTCTGCTGCGACTTCCGGGCTCCACGCAGGTGGGCACTGGGTGGGTTACCCACAAAGAATATCTGTGCTGAAGCGGCGGCACAATGACCCGTTCCTGATACTTGCAGCGAGTGCACTTTGTTACATTCTCGCCGCTTTCTTCACAGGTAGCCAGTACACTCTTGGTTTCAAGGAGATGCTCAGGATGAGCCGCCATTTCCTCAATCTGTTCCTCGCCGCAGCCCGCTACCATACAGGTACGTACCCTGGTGCGCATCACTGTGCAGTCTTCACCTAACACTATCCATTCATCTGGGTATTGATGGCCTGTTGCGGGCAGAATATCCTCATCAACCGTGTCATGACAAACTGAACAAGATAAGTGCTCAACGCCGTCTTCCGTACACGTTGCGGGCTGCTGGTGTGAAACCAGCGCTGCATGTCCCAACGCCGGCGGATATTCTGTTTTTACATCGCTACACAGCGCACAGGTATAAGTTGTCGCGCCTGGTTCAGTGCACGTAGGGGATGTATGTGTTATGCCCTCATCCCACATGTGCTGAAGCGCCAGTATTTCTTCCACCTCGCCCAAAGCCACATCACAGCGTAAACACTGTAGTTGCTGCCTACCAGCAGATTCGCACTTTGCTGCTAACAACATAACCATGGCAGGGTCGTGGCCCATTGCCGGTATGGTTTCAGTAAATGTTTCATCACAGCCATCACATTGCTGCTCTGTGACGCCGCTTTCTGTGCAGGTAGGCAACACTTCACTGACAACACGCGTGAAGGCATGCTCGTGAGATTCCGCTTGCGCATCTTCCATGGCGATTGTTTTTGTAATGGGATTCGTCATCTGGAAATACTGTGAACCATCTATACTCACGCCGACTGCCTTAGTCAGCGTAAACTGCAGGTCTTGCGTAGCCCCCTCCAACGCTACATAAGAATACTGGATTGTAGCAGAAGAAAACCCTACCTTATCGTCACTCTTTTTATCCAGGTTTATTCTGGTGAGTCCGCTGCTGTTATCAACAAAAGACCCATTGGGCAGCACATACATCCCATGATATTTGATGTGGGTATCCGGCGTAAGCCCAGAGGTGTCAATTACGAGCTTTCTCAAGTGCTGGCCTGCAGGTGCAGTTACAACAATCCGCACACTGAAGACCTTTCCGGCCTTTATGGGTTGTTCACCGCCGATGGATACACTGACCGACAATCCTTCAGCGTGCGCTGGTGATGGCGTGCCAACAAAACCACACAGCAGCAGCGCGGCGCACATGAAAAACACCAGAAGCCTTCTATCCATGACGAACCTCCGAATTTTTGCGCATTCAAACAGCCCCCCCTTAAATGGGGTGTTATTAGGTTGATAACCTCTAATCTTTA
>CAYFSN010000019.1:0-12893 GCA_964345845.1 uncultured Christensenella sp. | reverse complement strand
TGTCTCCGGCGTCTCCCAGGCCGGGCTCTATATAGCCATGGTCATTAAGTCGTTCATCCATGGCAGCCACATATATTTCCACATCCGGATGGTCTTTCTTCAACCGGGCAACCCCTTCTGGGGCGGCAATCAAATTAACAAGTTTGATGTTATTGCAGCCTCGCTGTTTTAAAAACCCAATAGCGGCGGATGCGCTGCCACCGGTGGCCAGCATGGGATCCAACACCACCAGCAGCCGCTGTTCCGCATCCATGGGTAGTTTGCAGTAGTATTCCACTGGCTGCAGCGTTTCGGGGTCTCTGTACAGCCCGATGTGACCGACCTTGGCATTGGGGATGAGGTTCATGATGCCGTTGACCATGCCCAGGCCCGCCCGGAGAATGGGAATAACCCCAACAGCGTTGCCGCTGAGCACATGGGTTTTCATCTGCATGAGCGGTGTTTCCACCACCACTTCCTCTGTGGGCAAGTCGCGGGTCACTTCATACACCATGAGCATGGAAATCTCGTCCAACAACTCCCGGAACTCCTTGGTGCCGGTACTCTTGTCCCGCATAATGCTAAGTTTATGCTGAATCAGTGGATGGTTGAGTACGTGTACGTTTCCTGCCATGGTAGTACTTCCTTTCTACGGTAACATGGAGCGTATTGAGTGTCTTGGAGATTATATGTCATGCGCTACACCATGCGCAACCTTTAATTAACTTGTGGATTGGCCTCGCGAAACTGCCCTGCTTCATCCAACATCACACGGGCATGCTTCAAGCTGCTTTCACTTTGCGTACTTCGCCCTGAGATAATGCGGGATATCTCCTGCAGCCTTTGCATGTCGTCTAATTTTGTGACCGTTGTAACAGTGCGGTCACCGCTGGCGCCCTTTTCCACCAGATACTGGCTGGACGCCATAGCGGCGATTTGCTGCAAGTGCGTCACGCAAAACACCTGGCGGTATCGGGCAATCTGCCAAAGCTTTTCCGCGACGACTTGTGCGGTACGGCCGGAAATACCGGTGTCAATTTCGTCAAATATCATGGATGGTATGACGTTGTGCTCGGCAGCAATACTCTTCAGCGCCAACATCAAGCGTGAGATTTCGCCGCCGGAAGCGATGCGCGAAAGTGGCTTCAGTTCTTCCCCTACGTTCGGGGCAATCAACATGCGGATATGGTCTTGCCCCGCAGCGCTAGGGACACCGTCCCCCTGCTCAACCTGTATGCGTATTCTGGTTCCCTTCATGTTAAGGGCGTCCAGTTCTTTTTCAAGTTTATCCGCAAGTTCTTCTGACAATGCTCGTCTGGATGTTGATAGTTTGTCCGCGGCGCGCTGCCATTTTGACTTGGCTGCCTGTTCTGCGGTTTCCAATGAAGCCAGTTCATCCTCAAGGTTTGAGAACCGCGCCAGCTCGTCCTTGGTATCCTGCAGTGCTTGCGGCATCGCATCAGCGGACAAGGCATATTTTCTGCTTAGCCTGCGGATAAGGTCAAGCCTTTCCGCTGCCTGCTGCAGTGCCCCTTCATCCGCGCCCAAGTCTTCCCAGGAAGCGCGCAGTTCCATGCCCAGGTCCTCAAGTTCATAGTACAGCGCCTCTAAGCGTTCATGGGCCTTCTGATACCCTTCATCCAGGTCCGCAATCCCGCGGATGGCTTCCTCCGCACGTCTGACAAGCACAAGCGCAGACGGCTCGTCTCCGCGGCTGTCATAGCATGCCGTGTATGCCGTTTTCAGCTGACGGTTTATTTTGTCATAGTTCCGCAGGTGTTCAATGCGTTTGCGCAGCTGCTCCTCTTCACCTATCTGAACTTTTGCCCCGCTCAAATCCTTTTGCTTTGCTTCAAGGATCATGGTGCGTTCCTGGCGATACAGGTTTTGTTGCTGCAAATCTCTAAGCGCCTTGTGCGTGGCATCATACGTTTGCCAAGTCTGGTGAACGGCCTGCAGGAGTTCCTGATGCTTTGCACCGCCCATTTCATCCACAAAACGCATATGATTCCTATCATTCAGCAGCGATTGATGCTCGTGCTGTCCATGGATGTCCATCAACGTCTCCGCCAATTGACGCATGACCGTCAATGATACCGCCACGCCATCAACACGGCATACGCTCTTTCCGCCGCTGCTTAACTCCCTGGAAAGCAGTACCTCGTCATCTTCCGGTTCAAAGGACAATTGCTCCAACACCTGCTTTGCGGGTTCATTTGCATGTACAGAAAAAGCGCCCTCAACATATGCTTTGGGCGCCCCCTCGCGAATACTGCCCCGGTCGGCTCTGCCGCCAAGCAGAAAACTGACAGAGTCCACAACAATAGACTTGCCTGCGCCTGTTTCACCGCTGAGAACATTCAGCCCGTCATCCAGCGGCAATTCCAGTTCCTCAATCAAGGCGATATCCCGAATCAGCAGGCGTTTGAGCATGTGTTCTGGTAGCTCCTACTTAATAATGGCGTTAAATTGTTCCACGATGCGCGGCGCGTCTTCCGCGTCACGCACAACGACCATGATGGTGTTATCGCCCGACAGCGTGCCCAAAATCTCCGACCACCGCATGCTGTCAATGGCCTCACCAGCCACATTGGCGCTGCCTGCCAGCGTCTTAATCACAATGATGTTGCCGGAGTAATTGATCGAAATCACGGAATCAACAAACATCCGGACGAATCTTTCAGAAATGCCGTGTTCGGCCTGGTCCGCGGTTGCATACTTGTAACCGCCGGTAGGAGATAACACCTTGAGCAGCCGCAGTTCCTTAATATCCCGGGACACCGTTGCCTGGGTCACCACAATGCCCCTGTCTTTTAGCTTATGCGCTAATTCCTGCTGGGTCTTGATATCCTGTTCTTCTATCAGACTCAGGATGGCTGTTTGCCTGGCGCTTTTCATGCCAATTCCTCCTTTTCTATTTTCCGCTCCATTCCGCCTGCTTCATACGCAAGCGGGTAAAGAACTGTTGATCCTCCATGCGAATAAAACGAGCGCGTGTTTCAGCGCGCACAATATCAACCCGAACTTCTCCCTCTCGTTCAAGTGAGGTTTGTCCATCCATGATCAGCTGATGGCTGCGGCCCGGCACTGGTTGTGCACGCAGATGCATACGAACATTTCCCTCCAAAACTACGGGTAACTGCTGTGCCTTGTGTGTGCAGATTGGCAATACGACCATGGCGTCCATCTTGGGGTGCAGCACAGGCCCACCGGCGGATAGGCAATAGGCGGTAGAACCAGTAGGCGTCGCTACAATGACGCCATCCCCACGCGTAGAATAAACCAGTTCACCATCCGCTACCACATCCACCGTGATGCTGGAGGGATTGGCTCCCCGGCACAGTACCACATCATTCATCACCAAAAATGGCAGTTCATTGTCTATTGTAGCCCGCAGCATCATGCGCTCTTCAATGTGGTAATCACCCGCAATCAAACGATTTGCGGCCGCTTTCATGCCCCGCGGATCAGTCTCCAGCAAAAAGCCCACACGACCCATGTTAATGCCTAACATAGGAATATTGCGCGAAGCAGACGCTTCAACGACCCGCAGTAGGGTGCCATCACCGCCCAGGGCAATGACCGCTGTTGTTTTAGGCGAAAGGCTATCCAAACTGCCTGGTTCCCCCAATCGCAACTTACTATACAGCCAATTATCCAAAACCAACCTATGGCCGGCGTCCCTCAGGAGAGTTGCCAGTTCTTCGGCGGCAAGCGCCGTTTCAGGTTTTAGCGGATTGGCGTATATAAAATACATGAGCTGCGGAGGCCCAGCCTTTCTTTACTTTTTATACACTTTAACATCTTATGCATGATATTTCAAGTCATACACAAAATTTATGCAGTTGATATAGTTTTTTATCGATAGACTAAAACCGGGGCGTTACACCTTTCCAGAGAATCTCAGCCCTGGGCTGATAGGTATCGCGGCTTACGCGACGCGGCTCTTCCACTTCGTGGCCGTTCACCACTTTCTGCAGAAAGGTCTCAACAATATAGCCAGTTCTGGCTTTCGCGCTCACCTCGAACTCATCGTCGTAGACGACATGCTGCGCGTTCTTATCAAGCTTATAGATAGGATCAAACGGCGGCATCAACTCTTCCACCACGACGGGCTTCAGCTTGTAGCTGACCCCTTCGCCCAATGACTCGCCAAATATTCGCACCTCCGCAATCTTGTTGCGGCCGGTGCCCTTTACCTGCGCTGCGATGAATATGTCACTTCCGGAATTATTGCGGAATTTAAAATCGATTTCCCGGCCCATATGCCAGTATACCGTAGCGTCCAGCCCTGGGTCGGCGTAGCCGACCGGGGCTGAGTGTGTTCTGCGATAGGTGATATCAAGGCCGGCCATCAGCGCGGCCTGGTAAAGCGTTGTGCTCGATTGGCACACGCCGCCGCCGACACCCGTTACCAAGTCATCGTACACCATTTCGTCGGCTTCATAGTAGCCGTTCTTAATGGTTCTCTGTCCCGCAACCTTGTTAAAGCTGAACACTTCCCCCGGCTTTAGCACGAGCCCGCTTGCCCGCCCCAGGGATACTTCAATGTTCTTGTTGCGGTTTTCAGGCGAACTGCGTGATATGGCCGTTTGGGCAGTGGCGCGCAAGGTGTATTTTTTGCGTAGGTCTGCAACGGTAACCTGAGGCTTGATGACCTCAGGCGTCAGTTCATACGTGCCGGACGTACCGGCAGAGGCCAATTCCAGGATTTCATTCTTCGCATTTTCAACATCCAACCGGTAGCCGTCACGCTCCGGCTGGAACAGGAAAGGATCCGTGTTATTGGGTAAGAACTGTACAAACTGAGCATCCATGGGTTGCTGCATCGCGATGTTGGCACTGATGTCGTTTAGGATGGCAGTCAGCGTCTGGTCACTCATTTCACTGCGTGCGGTCTCGGCAACATAGGGCTGCTCCCGTAATTGTTGTATTGCGGCAAGCTTTGCATGGTTATCGCCCGTATGAGTTAGCTCCCAGGCCTCTTTCAACTTGGCGTTGATTTGCTCAGACAACACCTGAATGCCAAGGGTTGGGTAGTTGACGGTGATAAACGTATGCCCCTGGTATGTCAGCGCAAGCTGCCAGCTGTTTACACGTTCTTCATGCAGCTGCGTCAGCGCGTCATGCGCCTGCTGCGCTGTCATGCCAGAAAGACGCACATTGTCGATGGTGATATTATCAGCGAAAACATGCTCATACGGCGCGACCGCATCGGCCACCCGTTTGTTGTCCGCTGCCTTTACTGCCAGGCTAATCAAGATGGCAGCAACGGCCAATATGAGCGCCCAAGGCAACAAGCGCATCCATATGCTTCTTTGTGCCCGCTGCGGCGGTTGTTGTTGATAACGCTGTGGCTGATACCCCTGCTGCATCCTAACCTCTATTGTTCATAATGGCCATCAGGCCCTGCATGTCTTCTTCGTGTGATTCCCAACGGTCAAACTCAGAGCCTATGTCGCCGTGCTTGTCGTCAACTTTTCCGTGAAAATCGCTGCCGGCAGTCACCAGTAGCTGATGCTGCTTGGCCACCTGACGCCAATGCTCACGTTGTTTGTCAGTGTGCGACGGGTGATGTACCTCAACACCCTTCAAACCAGCGCTTACCCATTCATGCAAACGCTCAGGCATCTCGCCGGCATCATAGCACACCAATCCCGGATGAGCCAACACTGGGACAGCACCATCTTCGCAAATGAGCTTGATGACTTCTTCCGCTGCGATGTACAAGCGGGATACATACGCGGGCTTTCCCGGAGACAGATAGCGTTCAAACGCTTCCCCAACGCTTTCCACATAGCCCTTTCGCACCATGGCTTGCGCCAACATCGGCCTGGAAAAGGCTGTGCCCGGTGGTAACTGCAACTCGTGCTCTGCCACAGGCAACCCCAAATCAGCCATCTTTTGAAGGAACAGACTCTGTCGCCTGCTGCGATCAGCCCGCATGTGCTCAATCAGTTGCACCAAACCTTGCATATGAGTATGAACACCATACGCAAGGATGTGCACCTGCTTCTTGCCCTCGGTACTTAGCTCAACACCAGGGATGAAGGTCATGCCTTGTTGCTTGGCTGCTTGTGCGGCTTCTTCCAGGCCTGCAAGCGTGTCGTGATCCGTCAGCGACAACATGCGAACGCCGTTTCGCGCTGCACGGTTGACCACTTCGCTGGGCGTGTACATGCCATCGGAAGCCTTGGAGTGCGCATGTAGGTCCACGCGTCCGACAAGCGCATGCTTGCCGGACGCATTGTTGATCATGCGTTGGTGCTCCCGCCTGTTAGGGCCGGCTGGTCCGCGTTCATGAAGGTGAGGAAGTCTTCCCGGTTCAGCGTTTCCTTCTCCATGAGTAGTTTCGCCAGTCCGTGCAATTTGTCGATATGGGTTTTCAAGGTATCCACCGCGACTTCATAGCACTTCTTCAGAATGCTGGACACTTCGCGATCAATCTCTGCTGCGACATGCTCGCTGTAGTCACGGGACTGGCCAAACTCCATGCCCACAAAGATCTCCTGGTCATGCCCTAGATAGACTGTGCCCAGTTTTTCGCTCATGCCCAACTGTGTCACCATTTGGCGCGTCAGTTCCGTGGCGCGCTTCAAGTCGGACTGCGCGCCGGTGTACACATCATTTTCCACCAGCAGCACGGCAGCGTGCCCGCCAAACATCATGGAAATCATCTGAAGCATTTTGGAGCGGCTCGTCATATCGAACTCTTGTTCGGGAAGGCTCAATGTGAAGCCGCCCGCACCCCCGCGGGGTACGATGGTTACGGTATGCACTTCATCAGTTAAGGGCAGATAGTGCCCAACGATGGCGTGCCCGGCTTCGTGGTACGCAACAATGCGTTTATCTTCTTCCAGCACCTTGTGGCTTTTCTTCTCAGGCCCCATTTGTACCCGCTCAACCGCCTGAATCAAATCCTGCTGGCTGATGTCGGAGCGGCGGTTGCGGGCGGCAATGAGCGCGCCCTCGTTCATGATGTTCTCAAGGTCGGCACCCGTGGCAAAGGGAGTGCGCTTCGCGATGTTCTCAAGATTTACATCAGCGGCCAGCGGCTTCCCGCGTGCGTGTACCTTCAGGATGGCAACACGGCCGTTAACGTCCGGGTAATGAACGGTAATCTGCCTGTCAAAGCGGCCCGGACGCAGCAAGGCGGGGTCCAGAATGTCGCGGCGGTTGGTCGCCGCCATAACAATAACGCCTTCGTTGGTGGCAAAGCCATCCATTTCAACCAGCAACTGGTTCAGCGTCTGTTCGCGCTCATCGTGCCCGCCGCCCAGGCCTGCGCCGCGGTGTCTGCCTACGGCGTCAATCTCATCGATAAACACAATGCTGGGAGCTGCGCGCTTGGCTTGCTCAAACAAATCGCGCACACGGCTGGCACCAACACCTACAAACATCTCCACAAACTCAGAACCCGAGAGCGAGAAGAAGGGAACCTTCGCCTCGCCCGCAACGGCTTTGGCCAGCAGCGTCTTACCGGTTCCAGGAGGGCCCACCAGCAACACGCCCTTGGGTATGCGTGCGCCCAACTCAGTGTACTGCTTGGGGTGCTTCAGGAAATCAACAATTTCCTTTAGCTCATCTTTTTCCTCATCCGCGCCGGCCACATCGTCAAATGTAATCCGGTTTTTGTTGGGATCCACCATTTGGGCCTGGCTTTTGCCAAAGCTCATCACGCGGGAATTCCCGCCGGTTTGCTGCCGCATCATGACATACCAGAACAACATTACCAAACCCATGGGCAGCAAGAAGGGCAGCATCTCGATGTACCAAGGTGTTACCACAGGCGGCAGATAATCAACCCGCAGCGGCTTGCCCTCAAAGGCCAGATCATTCACACTGACCTTGTCCACATCCAGAGATTGGTCCGCTGCGTACATGCGCAGCAACGTGTCTATAAAGTCAGGGCCTATGGTGCTTTCAAAGTCATAACGCGCCGGAAAATCCGATTCGGCGGTCAGCGTAGGCGAAGTTAAGCCCACCAGGCCATTGTTGCGAATCGCAACGCGGGCCACCTTTCCGGCAGAGATATTATCAAGCAATTCAGGGTACTTTACACGTGCAGTGGGAATGCTGATGCTGTCAGAAATGATATAAGCAAGCATTAAAAATGCGGCAATCATCAATACATAGCCGAGCAGGCCGCGTGGTTTACGCAAATCAAGGTCCTCCTTCATGACGAATCACGCTAGATTATACCATGCAGGCGCAATTGCAGGCAACCAAACAAGGCACTCAACGTGATAAGTACATTGTAAATTCTATGTGAACCAGCGCCGAATCAGTCGTTATAGATGCTGGGATCCAGGATGCCTACGTCAGGCAGGTTTCGGTAGCGTTCCGCGTAGTCCAAGCCATAGCCAACAACAAACTCATTGGGTATTTCAAAACAAGCGTAGTCCACGGTCAGGTTATTGCGGCGGCGCTCCGGCTTGTCCAGCAAGGTGACCAACTTAACCGACTTGGCGCCCCTTTGGTTCAGCACGTCCTGGATATAGGCAAGGGTCAGGCCGCTATCCACGATATCTTCAACCACCAGCACGTCTTTCCCCAGCACATCATGGTCCAGGTCCTTCATAATGCGAACAACACCGGATGACTTGGTGCTGCTGCCATAGCTGGAAATGGCCATATAATCAGTGGTCAGCGGCAAATCAAGCGCGCGAATCAGGTCGGCGAAAAAAGTAACCGCCCCTTTGAGAATACATACGCACACCAAGTCTTTGCCGCGATAGTCTTCCTGCAGCTGCTTGCTAAGCTTTGCGATGGCCTCATCAATCTCTTCTTTGGTAATAAGCACCCGGGTCAAATCCTTATACAGCGCCCAACCCTCTTTTTTCACAGTGCCTCTCCTCCATATCCAATATATTCATCAGGCAACCGCCCAACATACCGCAATGTGATAGTTTCTCTTGTTTCTTCACCCACTGCCGCTTCCTGCGCCATGCCCACACCGGGGACCCAGAGTACAACATTGCCTTTGCAGTACACTGGCCAGTGCTTTCGAAAGGGCCTGTCCACCTTCCGGTCAATCAAATAGTCACTCAGTTTCTTGCTGCCAGGCCCTCCAAGCGGCGTGATGATGTCCCCTGCTTGCCGATACCTTAACACCGCACCGGATGCTTTGTCCACAGCAAAGGTTTCTGTCCTGCTGATACGTTCATCAAGCAAAGAATGCGTGTGAGGCACAATCTCGCCTAGAGGAAGCATATCCCCGCCCGCAAATTCAAAATGCATGTGTTCTCTTCCGCACAGCGCTCGTGCCAGCTTGGGCAAGTTCAGCATGCTGCCCTTTGGCGCGTCCACCTGGACTCGCAATCGTTCCAGTTGCATGAAGTCAAGCTCAACATTTATGGCCTCACAGATTCGCCGCAGAACCTGCCGCTGAGCGGCAACGTGCAAGTCATGAAACGGTGAAAGTGATAAGTAGGAACAAGCCGGATGCATTGATGCATGCTTAGCCAGCCATGCATCCGCATATTGGGCCCAATAATCGCTTTCCGCACCCAAAATATCAGCGGTCCGGGCGGCGTTAGGTACAAAAGAATCGTTTATTTTCTGCAGCGCCGGAACAGCCTCTGTCCTGATGCGGTTTCGCGTAAACCGCATATCAGTGTTGCTGGCATCGGTTACCCAACCCTGCCCCAATAACGTTAAAGTCTGTTGAATGGTATCTGAGCGAACCGATAGCAAAGGACGCCATAGCGAATCACGCCACTCTCTCATTGCGGCAAGTCCCTGTCCCCCCGTACCATGCAGCAGCCTGAGGAGTACAGTTTCCGCTTGGTCGTCCTGATGATGCGCAAGTGCAATAGCATCCGCCTGCCACTCTTCAGCTTCTTGGCGAAAGACCGCATAACGTGCCTTGCGTGCGTTGGCCTCAATGTTACTATCACCACAAACCATCACAGGTTTGATGGAAAGAAGTACATGAAACTGATCACATAGCAGTTGCACAAAAACTTGATCATCCTCTGCCTCTGCGCGCAGCCCGTGGTTCACATGAATGCACCTTAACTGATAACTCAATACGTGCTGCAATTCTACAAGCACCCTAAACAGAAAAACGCTGTCAGCCCCACCCGATAGCGCCAGCAATATGCGCTTCGGTGCTCCGATGCGTTCATAACTTGCGCGTACAGTGTTTAGCAACTCATTCATCATGGTTAGCATAGTGTACACGGTGAAAATCAAACGCACAAGCACTACAACAAAACGTTATTGACCATCTTTGACCTTTGTGGTAGAATGACGGTGTCGAAAGAAAACATCGACCAACAAACACAAACCAAGGAGGACGCCAATATGTTTACACTAATGCCCTATCGGCCTTATCTCACCAGACCGTCTCAGCAGCGCCGCGTGCGCCTGATGGATGATCCCTTCTTTCGTAACTTTATGAGCATGAATGATGCACCTTCAGCGGGCTCTTTCCGCGTGGACATCCGCGAAAAGGACGACGCTTTCCTGCTGGAGGCAGAGCTACCCGGTGCATCGGAAGAAAACATCAAAATCAGCGTGGATGATAATATCCTGACCATTGCGGCGAGCATGAACACCGAACGTGAAGACGAACAGGAAAACTACTACTACTGCGAACGCCGCAGCGGGCACATGAGCCGCAGTTTCAGCTTGGACAACATCAACCAGGATGGCATTACCGCTGACTATGTGAACGGCATTTTGTCCGTTACCTTGCCGAAGGAAAAGCCCGCACCGGAGAAAACGGCACGCAGCATCCAAATCAACACCGCCCGAATTGCTGGCGAAACCGGCGCGGAGCAGTCAGAGTAATCTCGCTTTAAACTAACAACTCGTTAAGAGCGGCACCCCCGAATCTGAAAATCACCAGGGGGTGCATTTTTGCATCTATTTCTCAATTAAGTATCCTGTGTTTTTGCACGCCAACGTGCTTCTATGGTGCTGAATAGCCGGCTAAGGACACTGACGATAATGAAATAAATGGCAGCGACAGTAATCAACGGAAAGAAGGCGGAGTAGGTACGGCTGCGTATAAAGTCCCCAGCCTTCGTCAAGTCCATTAGCCCAATGAACCCAACCACCGAAGTTTCCTTCAGCAGCATGATGAACTCATTAAACAAATTTGGCAGGATGATCTGCACGCTTTGCGGCAGCACGATGCGCCGCATGGTTTGTGGGCCCGATAGCCCCAGTGAGCGGCCGGCCTCCGTTTGTCCGCGGTCTACCGCGAGTATGCCGCTGCGTACCATTTCAGATACATATGCTGCCGAGTTTAGTCCAAAACTGATGATGGCGACCGCTTCTTTGCTGATAGCAGGTGATGTGAGAATGAGGTAATACATAATCATCAGCTGTACAACCACCGGCGTGCCACGAATGACATCCACATACACGCGTGACAGCGTTCGCAATGGGTAGAACCTTTTCCCCACTCTCCACTTGGACAGGCGCATCAGGGCCAGCAGCGTGCCAAGAATGCTGCCAATGACCGCAGCACCCAATGCAATGAGCACGGTTACGCCGAGTCCCTTCAGCAGCATTAAGTAGCGATCACCAACCAGCAGGTTGGTTTCAAAGTCGCTAGCGAGTTTTGTAAAAAAGTTCGACATGGTTTCTCCTACAACAGAAAGTGGCCGCAGCACTGGCGGCCACTCTGCATTGTACCCCGTTTACTCAGCAGCAGTATCAATTTTGCCAAAGTACTTCTCAAAAATGGTATCGTAAGTACCATCCGCAATAATAGCATCCAGCCCCGCGTTTAACTTATCCATCAGCGCGGTGTTGTCCAGTTTGACTGCAATACCATACTCCTCGTCGGACAGGTCTTCTTCCAGTACCACCAATCCTTCAACGGAGTCCGCGAAGTACTGCGACGGGCCAGCATCCACCATCACGGCATCCAGCCGCCCGTTTTTCATATCGATAATGGCATCCAGTGCTTTGGCGTAGCGCTGGGGCTCAACCTGGGGCAGGTTATCCGTCACGTAGATATCGCCCGTTGTGCCCAGTTGCATGCCTACTTTCATGCCGTCCTTCAGGTCGGCCTCCGTCTTAATGTCGGACCCTTCCAACACAATCAGCTTCTGTGTTGCCTTGAAGTATGGCTTGGAGAAGAGAACACTCTTCCCCTTTTCTTCACTGATGGTCATGCCTGCAATGGCAATGTCAATCTTTCCTGCTTCAAGCGCTGCCGGCAACGCATCAAACTCCATTGACTCGATGACAAACGTGCTGCCATCCTGCGCCATAATTGCCGCGATCAGCTCAGCGTCAAACCCCTGAATGGTGCCGTCATCCCCAAAGAACTCAAACGGCGGAAATTCTGCGTTTGTGCCTACCGTATAATCAACCGCAGCGAACGCACTTCCAGAAAGTGTAAGTAAACATGCTACCATAATCATTACGAACTTTTTCATGATTCAACCCTCCTTGTTTGCACTTGCACTATATCGCATAGTTATGCGCCTGTCAACCCCTATTTTGTATTTTTATTCGCACCTCTTGGCTTGACCTCGTCCTCTGTGATTCGGTAGAATATAACAACGATGTCAATTGGAGTCACTGAATGAAGCTACTGAACAAGCTGGAACGAAGCATGTATCGTCTGCGCGTTGAACCTTTTTTCCGTTTTATTATCTTTGCAATGGCGGGCATTTATGCGCTGGACCTTTTCTTTCCCAGTTTTCATCTGATAAACCGCATGGTTTTGTTTATGCCCCTGGTGTACCGCGGAGAGATTTGGCGGTTAATTACCTTCCTCATTGTCCCCCCTGGTGGAACCATCCTGTTTACACTATTGAGTCTGTATTTTTACTATTTCATCGGCACCAGTTTGGAGGCCCGCTGGGGCGCGCGGCGGTTTTTGCTGTTCTTCATCATCGGGGTGCTTGGTGCCCTGCTGGCCGCCATCATTACTGGCGTAGGCACAA
>CAYFSN010000018.1:0-25639 GCA_964345845.1 uncultured Christensenella sp. | reverse complement strand
GGGAGCGAAGGGATTTCCGACGAGCTCCCGGGCGGTAGACGGCATGGAAACCCTTGCTGCGCAAGGCTTGCCGCGCCACCGTACACGCCGCTGGCGCGGATTGTAGTCGGAGGGCTTTGGCCCTCCGAACCTCTCATGGGGGTTCTTTGAAAGTCTGGGCAGCGCCGAGGCGCTGCTTACGGCGCTACGATATTGGGGTTAAACAGAAACTCTCCGGCCAGCCACAAGTGACCGGAGAGTTTTTCTGTCTGCTCTCCGTCCACGTAAAAGCGCACACGGCGAATGCCGCGGCTTTCGCACAGTGTGTTGGTGATGGCATATACCATCAGGCGCTCTTGCGGCGCAGTTAGCCCGGCGGATGCGGTCACAACGGCCTGGCTTAGGTTGATGAGCGCGGCGTCACCGTCTTTCGAGACGCCAAGCAAGTCCTGAGCATGAAGCGTATCCGGCAGCACGGGCTGGGTTTCCTGTACGCTGTCATACTGTTGCGGGCCTTCCAGCAGTTGGTCCATCAGGTAGCGCTTGCTGAAGGCGTATTGGTGGGGCACCGGCCGCCGCACCCGCAGCAGGCTATCGCCGCGTGCAAAGTACAGCGTGCAGTCTGTCAGCAGGAAGCTTGCGAAGTTTGCCCGGCGCAGCACGCCGCCGGAGAAGATGATTTGCTCGCCAGCGCCCTGGTAGATGCCGCTGGGCACGATGGCCTCCAACTGCTCGTTTCCGATGCGCACGGCAATGCCGTCCAGGTCGGGCATGAAGGTGGTTAAGGTGTAGCACAGCGAAGCCAGCATGACCGAGCGGGGGATGCCCGCTTCGATGAAGGTTTGGTTGGCGATGTCCAAAAAGTGCAGGCCAATCACCTGGCTGCCGTCATCGCCCTCGCGGATTTCGGGCGCCGCCGCCAGCAGAGCCATCAGGTCGGGTACTTGCGGCGCGCGAGGCAGTGTCTGCGCCCTGGCGGACAGCGCTTCCAGCAAACTGACGGTCATCTGCCGGGTATCCTGCCCGGCAAAGGAGACGGCGCGTGCTTCGGCCAGCACCCCGCGCCCGGCAGGGGCAGGGTAGTACAGCGTGCATAGCGCGGAAAAGCGCTGGGACTGCGGGTTTTCCATGCGGCTTCTGGCGGCGTAACTATCCCACAGGGCGGGCGCGTCCTCATTGCGGCTTAGCTGCATGCTGCCAAGCGGCAGCATGCCCCGCTCATCCATGGCGGGCGCGGCACCTGCGATGAGAATATTGACGTAGTGCAGGTCGCCCCATTGCGTCAGCGTATTTGTGATGGCGCGGCTTAACGTGAGCAGGTCCTGCTTGTTTAACATGCTGGCGTTGGCGCCCAGGTTGACGGTTGCCACATCGCCGGATATTTCTACGGTGGAGCCAGCCTGCAGCTGCAGCTGCAGGCCGGGATAGAGTTGCGCCGCACGGTCATTGCCGGTAAAGGACAGCAACTTGCGCAGCGTGGCCTCCGCCGGATGCTGGTTGGGTGAGAGCAAAATGCGCTCGGGCACCATGATGAGCTGCCCGCCCGACAGCGCCGGCACGCTCAGCTGCACCGTTTCCGCGTATTCCTGTTCCGCACTGCCGTCAGGGGCTGTAAAGCGGTCCTCCGGCGGCGGCAGCGTGACCTGCGTTTGCGGGTTGGTGGGCACGGTGCTTTGGCAGGCGGTGAGGAACAGGGAAACCAGCAGTACCACCGTTGCTAACAGTTTTCTCTTACTCATCGCTTAGCTCCAGCACCCGCAGCGCCGTGTCAAACGGCACCAGAAAGATGCCCTCCTGCAGCAGCAGCCGGAAGGGCCGCGCGTATACGTTGCGTTCGGTGCCATCCGGGTTTAGCAAGGTATAGCTGATGGACACCACGGCGCTTTGGCCATCCAGCGCGACCACACCCGGCGTCAGTGCGTAGTTTATCATGCGCGGCGCGGCGGACAGCCGTTGGGACAGTTCGTGTTCCGTGGGCAACAGGTCGCCCCGTCCGCTTTCCACGCCGCCCACCAGCTTCAGCGCGCGCTGCCAGTCCTGCTCCTGCCAGGCGCTCATAAACTGTTCTGCTGTTTGCTGGGGGGTGTGAATGTACTCTTCCTGCCGCAGCAAGGGGTCTGGAAAGGTTTCCTCTTCTTCCAGATAAAAACGGCTGCTCAGCCGCATGGAGGTGCTGATGTAGTTTTCATCCCGCACCAATACTTGCACGGCGCGGTAGCGTCCGCTCTCCGTCAACGTATTCACCAGGCTGGCCATGGCCAGCCTGCGGCGCAGCCACCCCTCGCCGGTGCGGTAGTTGGCGGGGTGCAGCTGCGCTTCGTCAGCGTATCGGTTCATGAGCTCCGCGCTAAAGGTGACAAACAGCGTCTCACCCTCGGCGGATACATTCAGCACCTGGGTGCCTGGGGGAAACAGTGGTGTCAGGTGCGGGGACAGCGAGCCCGGGCCTTCCACCAGGGCGCCGGCGATGGCCTGCTCCGCCGGCATGTTTCGCGGCACGGATACCTGCCGCCTTTCCCGGGCCAAGAGGGCGGTGTCGCGGTAGCGAAAGTACAGCGTGGCTTCCACTGTGCCTGGCGTGGGGTTTTGCTCCGCCGCGTCCAGCATGGCGGCCTGGGCAGGCAGCATACCCGCCAACAGGCACGCACAAAGAAGGAGTGCGGCCATCATCCGGCCGCATCCATGAAGGGTGCCGGGGAAAGTGCGTCTATCCATCCAGCCCCGGGTCCTTTCCGACGCACCAGCCCCGCAATTTTTGCACGGTGCGCTCCAGCGCGTCACGGCTTTCACCCCAGGGTTTGTCGCTGTTTCTGTAGTCAAACTTCAGCGTGAACCACTCAAGTTCTTCATCTAAGCGCTGGAGGTTTTTATCCAGCAGGTCGCCTAAACACTGCCGGAAGGTGGTCAGGTGCTGACCGGACAGGTGCTTATCCGCCATGTCCAGCAGAAGTGCTGTATCCGGTATGCAAAAGCCCTTGGACGCCGGCAACTCCTTCTGAAAGTTGCTGTCCGTTTTCCAAAGGTGCAGCACGGTATAGGCGTAGCGCTCCATGCTTTCATGCAAAGTATCACAAAGTACGCAGCCCTCTGCCACCGCCTGCAAGGGAGAGTGGGGGGATTGGCTGTCCTGTGCGGGCTTTTTCATCATGCGCCCAAAAAGGCCCCCCTGGCTTGGCCGGGCGGGGTCTTTCAGCATCGGCTCCAGCTTGCCGCGCACCTCGCGCAGGTGGCTGAGCATCATCAGCGCGTGGCCGAGCCGGTTTTGCAGGTTATACAGCATGTCGTGGTGGCTTTGGCAGAAACCCTTTTGATTGACCCGAATGCGCGTGTCCGGCTCCATCACCGACGCGCCCAGGTAGCGGTCAGCCAGTTGGTGCTCCGTCTTTCTGCGCAGCGTGCACAGCGGGCACTCACCGCCCGCGCGCAGGGCGTCCCATACGGGGATGGTATCGATGTGGTAGCGCATCGTTCCCCCTTAAGATGTTGGTTGGTTGTGCTACGTGCGGGAGGGCGCGTGGCAGGTGCCGCAGGGCTCTAGTTTGTTGTAAGGCTCATTGCCCAGCTCGCTGAACAGGAAACTG
This sequence comes from uncultured Christensenella sp., assembly GCA_964345845.1. Classification (GTDB taxonomy): domain Bacteria; phylum Bacillota; class Clostridia; order Christensenellales; family Aristaeellaceae; genus UBA1038. Next base: position 22,079 of record CAYFSN010000018.1, on the reverse strand, counting down.
CCTGTCAGCGGCAGGTACTGTTCATGCACACGGGGGCAGCGGTCGTTGGCGTGGTACAGCTGCCCGCCGTCGGTGTTGTAGTACAGCGTCATGCTGGGGTTTGAGGTCACCAGCGGCACAATGGTTACCTGGGGCACCGCCGTGACCCCGCCTGCTTCCGCGATGGGCTGGGAGGAGGCAAGGGAATTGGGGTCTACATACCAGACGTCATTCACGCGAATCATCAGCACCTGCATGGCGTACCGGCGCGGTGCTTCGCCGTTGCTCTTGCTGATGGTGGTTTCCATGGAAATGGTGCGGGTGCTGTCGGCGTCGGAGCCGGACACATCCGTGTATGCATAGTCAATGGGGGAGCGGTTGGCGCGAATCTGGAACATGGACTGCTGCGGGTCTCGCTGTTGGCTGACCCACGTGGGCAGCGACAGTTCCACCATGCGCGGATAGTCCACATTAATCCAGGCGGCCATGAACTGGTCCAGCTGCTGCTGCGCCATGGACGCGGAACCAGGCGCCGTGGTGCCGGCGGGCGCCTGTGCCTCCTGCTGCTGTTGCTGCTGCACGGTCATGTCCACCAGGCTGGCGCTGGAATCCTGGTTGAAGATGCTCTGCAGGTCGCCGCCCTGTGTGGCGGCGCCGATGGCGGTCTGCTGTTGTGTGGGCGGCTCCACCGTGGGCGCGCTGATCCACACCGCAAATAGCGACACCACAATCATCGCCATGTGAATGATGCTCAGCGTCATGCGCGCGTTGGGCACAAAGGCGCTCATCAGCCACATCAGCAGCAAGGAACCCGCTGAAACCGCGGAAAACACGATGTACAGCGTGTTTGAGCGCACCAACAGCGCAATGACAAACATGAGAGGCAGCACAATGGTCAGCAGCACCTGCAGCACGGTAAAGCTGCGCTGCTGCATGGTTTCGTCCTGCCAGTCGCCTACCTTGCGCGGCGGCTGAGGCGCGTTGTTACGCTTGGGTGTTCTTTTATAGTTTTGAAGCGGGGCGCTGGAATAGCGCGACCGATGATCACTCATGAGGTCAGTCCTTTCTGGGCTTGGGTCGGCAAAACAGCCCAAGATTAGTATAACAGGTCGTAACAAATTGTAAATACATTTGTCGCAAAGAGGGAGTGGCGCCGCGCTTTACTGGCGGGGCTCACCCTCCACGGTGATATGCTTGCGGCCAAACAAATCGGACAACGCCTGGATGTCCTGCTGCGCCTTTTCCTGGGCGTTTTGCTTTTGTTGAGCGCTGGCTTCGCTGAACGCCTCAAACCTGGCCGGTTGACCGCCCAGGTCGGTGAGGATTTTTTCGATGCTCTGCCGGCGGTCCTCATCCATGAGGAAACTGGCCAGTGATTTGTCCGCCGCTTCAAAGCGCAGGCGGTACAGCCCGTCCTCAAAGCCCGCGTACTTGCCAGTATATAGCATGCTGTATACCGAGGGCAGCGCGCGCTTCACTTGCTGCAGCATGCCGTTCCATGTGTCCTTGGGGGTAGCGGCAGCCGCGGGCATGGGCTGCTGGTCCGGCATCGGCGCGGGCGGTGCCTCGGCTTCCGGCGCCATCGGGGCAGGCTCCGATTCATCCGCCAGAATGTCCTGCATGGCCTGCACGGCAACTTCAGGCGGCTGTTGCGGGCCTTCGGGCTCCTCTTGCGGGGGTTCCTCCGCCTTTGCTGGGGGAGCCTCCGCAGGCGCAGCGGCTGCGGGCTTGGGCGCAGGCTTGGGGGCCGGGGTGGGCTTCCTGGCAGGTTGGCCGCCTGCCAGCGCCCGCTCCAATTCCTCCACCCGTGCCAGCAGTGCTGTGGCATCGCGTTCATCGGTTAGCTGGCAGCAGGTCAGCGCGTAAACGGTCAGCACAGTACGTGCCTGTGCTGCCCAGCGCAGGTCGCCCTCTGCGCGCACCGCGCGCTCCAGCAGCCACGTTAGCGTGCTGAGGGGAATGCGCTGGGCTTGCTCCCGCAGCCGTTTTTCTGCTTCTTCGCCCGCGGCGGCGCGCACCCCCAGGCCTGCCGAAATTAACTGCCGCAGGTGCTGGGAAAAGTCCTTCAAAAAGACCTGTACATCCTTGCCGGAGCGCATCAGTTGGTCAATCATCTCCATGGCCTGGGCGGCGTCCCGCTGGGCCAGGGCATCGGCAAAGTCGTACAGGAAGCCGCGGTCCACAGCGCCGATGGCCTGGCGCACCTGCTGCTCCGTCAGCGTGCCCTGTTCGCCCAGGCACATGTCCATCAGGCTCCAGGCGTCGCGCATGCTGCCTTCAGCGGTGAAGGCGATGAGCCGCAGCGCGTCTTCTTCCACCTGGCGGTCGCCCCCCAGCGCCACTTTCATGCGGGCGATGATGTCTTCTTCGCGGATGCGGCCAAAGTCGAACCGCTGACAGCGGGAGAGGATGGTGGCGGGAATCTTCTGCGGTTCGGTGGTCGCTAAAATGAACACCATATACTCCGGCGGTTCCTCCAGGGTTTTGAGCAGCGCGTTAAAGGCGGCATTTGACAGCATGTGCACCTCGTCGATGATGTAGACCTTGTAGCGCACAGACTGCGGCGGGTAGTTCACCTTTTCCAGCATTTCGCGTATTTCTTCCACGCGGCTGTTGGAGGCAGCGTCCATCTCAAACACGTCCAGGGTGGCTTCGCTTTGCAGGTCAATGCATGCCTGGCACTTCAGGCAGGGGTCACCCTGCTGTTTGTCCTGGCAGTTGATGGCCATGGACAGGATGCGCGCGGCGCTGGTTTTGCCGGTGCCCCGGCTGCCGCTAAAGAGATAGGCATGGGCGATGTGGCCGGTATCCGCCTGGTTTTTCAGTGTGCGCACCACATGCTCCTGTCCCGCCATTTCAGAAAAAGTGCGCGGGCGCCAGGTGCGGTAAAGCGATTGGTACATGCTGCCTCCCTATGCCTTGGTTTCCACGAGGGCCGCAAAGCCTTCGCCCAGTGTTTCGTGCGTATCGGTGATGAACAGGAACGCACGGGGGTCTTCGGTTTTCACGATGTCTTTCAGCGCCATCAGCTGCAGCCGGCCCACGACGCACAGAAGCACGTGGACCCCCGAGCCGCTGTACGCGCCAACGCCTTGCACCACGGTGACACCGCGTTCCAGTTCCTTGAGGATGCGGCCGGTAATATCTTCCCGGTTGGCGGTGATGATGTAACAGGCCTTGTCTGTACCCAGGCCGGCCAGCACTTTGTCGATAATCATGGAGATAATCAGCACGCTGATCATGGAGTACATGGCGTGCTCCGCGCTCATGGTAAAGCCGGCCAGCAGCGTGACCGCCAGATCCAGCGCGAACAAGAACGCGCCCACGGAGATGACGCTGAACTTGCGGTGCACCACCCGGGCCAGCAGGTCGGTGCCGCCGGTGGTGGCGCCAGCGCGCATAATCAGCCCGATGCCCGCGCCCAGTATCGCCCCGCCAAAGACGGCGGACAGCAGGGGGTCGGCGGTCACGGGGGAGAAGCGGAACATATCAATCAGCAGGGAAAACAGCACCGTGGCAATCAGCGTGCGCCACACGAATGTGCGCCCCATTGCCCGGTAGCCAATGATAAACAGCGGAATGTTCATCAGCAGGCTGGTGAGGCCAACCGGCCAGTCAAATATATGGTTGAGCACCAAGCCAATGCCGGTTACGCCGCCCGGCGCGATGCCGTTTGGCACCAGGAACAGCGGATACGCCGCCGCGCCGATGGCGCACCCCAGTACCAACAGCAAATAATCGCGCACTTTGTGTGCCTGTTCCATGCTCATGCCGCGCCACACCTTGCCCAATGAAAACCTCCGCCAAACGTGCTTATTCCTGAGGTTTTATTATAGCATATTCATATGCACGGTGGTATGCTGGCTTGTCCCCGGTTGGGCAAATGGGGTATACTGGAAATAACAACAGGTCGAGGTGACCCATGCGGCGAATCGGTATCTTTGGCGGAGCGTTTGATCCCATCCATATGGGACATCTGCGCGTCATCCGGGATGTGCTGAACCTATCCAAGGTGGATGAGGTCATGCTGATGCCAAACGCCGCGCCGCCCTACCGAAAGCCGCAGGCAGACCTGCAGCATGTGCGGGCCATGGCGGAGATAGCCACCCAGGGCATGGACAACGTGTCGTTGGTGGACCAGGGGCTGGTAGAGAATGCCGAGGACACGGTGCAGTTGGTGACAACTCTGCGCAAGCGGTATAAGGACGCGCAGATTACCTACATCATCGGCGCCGATAAGCTGGCGGGCTTGCTGCACTGGCGGCAGGCAAGCAAGTTGTTCTCATTGTGCGACCTGCTTGTATACCAGCGCGCCGGGTACAACGGGCAGGATTTGATTCTGTTCGCCATCGCCCACGGCATCCGGGCGCAGTTGCTGCCCGGCGCGCCCATCGAGGTATATTCCGCCCTGGTGCGCAGCCGCGTTGAAAAGCTGTCGGACGCCGAAGGCATGCTCATTCCCCAGGTGGCGCACTACATCGCCCGCCACGGCCTGTATCAGCCGCCATGGGAGCGCATGGTGAAGCAGCAACTGACCCCCAGGCGCTTTGCCCATACCCTGGGCGTGCGGGATTTGGCGGTGGACCTGGCCTTACAGCATGGTCTGCCCATGCAGAAAGCCTCGGCGGCGGCACTGTTGCATGACTGCGCCAAGTGCATGAAGTTGGGGCAGCTGCAGGCCATCGCCCGGGAGTATCGGCTGACGGACGACCCAAGGGTGCTTAAGAGCAATGCGCTGCTGCATGGCCCGGTTGGCGCTGTGATGGCGCGGGCAAAGTACGGCGTTACCGATGAGCGCGTGCTGGACGCTATCCGCTGGCACACAACCGGACGCGCCAAGATGACGGGGCTTGAACTTTGTCTGTTTGTGGCGGATAAGGCGGAAGCCGGCCGGCCTGACTACCCCGGGCTGAGCGAAATCCGCGAACTGATGTACACCGATTTGCGCCTGGCTGCGCTGCGCTCCATGCGCGGCACAGCGGCGCATGTGAAGGATAGCGGGCAGACCTATAGCCCGCATACCCAGTTGGCCATGGAAGATTTGCTTCGGGTGGTGCGCCCCCTGATATAGCGGGCGCAAATACATACAGGAGGAACAGGATGCAGGAAATAGAAAGAGACAACGCCATGAGAATCGCCCAGAAACTGTATGACAGGAAGGGCATGGATATTCAGGTGCTGCAGGTGGGCCACCTGACGGTGCTGACGGACTATATGGTCATCGCCACCGGTGCTAACGCGCTGCAGGTGCGGGCGTTGGTGGACCATGTGGACGAAGAACAGTCCAAACGCGGCTTTGAGCCCCGCCGGGTAGAGGGCCGCAACGAAGGCCGTTGGGTGGTGATGGACTACGCCGGGGTCATCGTGCATGTGTTTACGGCTGAGGACCGCAACTTCTACCGGCTGGAGCGCCTGTGGACAGACGGACAAAACCGCGTGCCCCTGCCCTTTGACCCGGAGCAGGCGGAGGACGACCCTGCATGAACCTGCAGCTGTATGTCTTCAAGCGGAACTTTGACACGCAGAAGGCAGAGCGCTACCTGAAAGAACGGCGCATTCCCTACCAGGTGGTAGACCTGCGCAAGCACCGCTTGGGGCTGCGCGAACTTGAGTTGTTCGCCAGAAAGGGCGGCGCCAAGGCGTTGCTGAATCTGGACGATATAGCGGTTACATCCCATCCCGTTGCATACACGAACGACCAGCAAAGCATCCTTGAATACTTGGCTGAAAGCCCGCAGTTTCTCCGCAGTCCCATCATACGCGATGGACAGCGGGTGATGGTGGGGTTTGACGCGGACGAGTTGGGCCGTTGGGTAGCCCAGGGATAACGATTGTACGGGCACGCATTGCGTTCCCGTGCTGCATTTCAGAGAGGAGACAGTTATGAGGAATCTAGCCATTGGGGCCGCCATCGTGGCGGTGGTACTGGCGATTGTTCTGGGCATTCAGGTGAGCCAGAAGAACGCCCTGGAAGTGGACCTGAAGGAATATCAGGCGACCGCGGCTGAACTGGAAACGGTAAAAGCCAGCCTGGAAGACACGCAAAAGCAGCTCACCACATTGAGCGAGGAGAAGACCATACAGGATACCCAGTTGGAGGAAGCGCGCAAAGGCGTGGAGGATGCGCTGCAGCAGGTCACCGCGTTGTCTGAAGAAAACGCGGGCCTGCTCACCACGGTGGGCACCAGCAAAGAGGACGCGGATAAACTGCTGGCGGACAAGGCCGCGCTGGAGGAGCAGATCGCCGCGCTGACCAAAACCGGTGAAGAGACAACCACACAGTTGGAGGCCGCGCGCAAGGAAGCGGAAGACGCTAAGGGCAGCCTGACGGCCGCAGAACAGCAGCTGCAGGAGGTCACACAGGCCAAGGAAGCGCTGGATGCCGAAATCGCGGTGCTGAAGGAAGAGGCCGCCCAAGCCGTGACCAAGGCGGAGGAAGACGCCAAACTGCTGGAGGAGCGCGCGGCACAGGTGGCAGAACTGGAGACCCAGAGAAATGAACTGCAAGCCCGCAACGACGAACTGACCCAGGCTGTGGCGGACGCGGAGGAAAGGTTGCAGGTGGCCGAAGTTCAAGCGCAGGAGCAAGCGGCAGTAACCGCAGCCGCTGAGGAGCCGATGGCCCCCGTAAGCGTCAGCATTTTTCACACCAATGATGTGCACAGCCGCGTGGAGGGCAACGATACAGACCTCATAGGCTACGCCAAACTGGCGACCCTGGTGAAGGAAGCCCGCGCCCAGGGGCCTGCGCTGTTGCTAGATGTAGGTGACGGGCTGCACGGCATGAGTTTCTCCACCGCGGTGCAGGGTGAGAGCATGGTGCAGCTGATGAACCTGTTGGGCTACGATGCCATGACGCCCGGCAATCACGACTTTAACTACGGCTACGAGCGCCTGAAGGAACTGGAAAAGGCCATGAACTTCCCGCTGCTCAACGCCAACATCGCCACCCAGGATGACGGCATGTTTGCCTTTGAACCCTATGTCATCAAAGAGGTGGGCGGAAAGCGCATCGCCCTGGTGGGCGCCGCCAACCCGCAGATACAATCCGCCATCCACCCGGACCGCATCAAGGGGCTGACCTTTGAAGGGGAAGACTTTGTGGCCCAGGCAGTGGAGCAGGCGCTGACAGAAAACCCTGATGCCGTCATCATCCTGGCCCATTGGGGCGCGGATGGCGCGTACAACCCCAACAGCGCGGTGCTGGCAAAGATTCCCGGCGTCAACCTGGTCATAGACGGTCACAGCCACACCCGCTATGAGGACATTGAACAGACAGAGGGCAGCGCGGTTGTCGTCAGCGCGTATGAGTATCTGAAGACCGTCGGTCACCTGGTAATGCACTTCGACGCCAACAACGAGGTCGCCATTGAAGTAACCCCCATCACCTTTGAAGACGCGGCGGCCGTTGAGCCGGACGCGGAAGTGCAGGCCTTCATTGAACAGACAACGGAAGACATCAAAGCCGCCACCAGCGAGGTGGTGGGCAAAACCAACTTAAAACTGGAGGGCGCGCGCGAGGAAGTGCGTACCCGTGAAACCAACCTGGGCGACCTGGCGGCAGACGCGCTGCGGCTGAACATGGAAGCGGACTTCGCCATCACCAACGGCGGCGGCATCCGCACCTCCGTAGAGCCCGGTGACATCACCAAGGGCCACCTCATCGAGGTTTTCCCGTTTGGCAACTCCGTCGTGCTCATCGAGGTGCGCGGTGCCCAACTGCTGGAGGCCATGGAACACGGCCTGCGGCTGTACCCGGAACAGAATGGCGGTTTCCCGCAGATTTCCGGCGGCACCCTGGTGTTTGACCCCGCCCAGGAAGCCGGCCAGCGCGTGGTATCCCTGGAGATAAGCGGCCAGCCGGTGGACCCCAACGCCACCTACCTGGTCGCCACCAATGACTTCATGGCGGCGGGCGGCGACGACTACGTGATGTTTAAGGAAAGCCCCGTGCTGCTGTATGGCGGCACGCTGGATGAGGCCCTCATCACACACATCCAGAGCCTGGGCGACATCGACCAAATGGAGGACGGCCGCATTCAGGCAGTGGACGCAGAGGAAGCGCCTGCTGAGGAGGAAGCACCTGCTGAAGAAGAGGCGCCTGCGGACGCAGAACCCGAAGCCACCGAAGACGGCAAGGCAGCCTGACACACTCTTCGAAACAACAAAATGGCCGCGGTATATGCCGCGGCCCATTGTTTGCAGTGTGCGTTAGCTGTTTCCGTAAGCCTGTGCCATCAGCCTGGTCAGCCGCACGGCGGCGTCAATGTCAAAGTCAGCGAAGTCATTTTGCGTATCTTCCGCCAGGCTGTGCGCCCACTGCAGCAAGGGAGAGGGCAAAGCAGGCGGCAGGTCGGTCACTTCCTGCAGGGCGCCGTTGCTTGCCTTAGTGGCGGTGTACAATTTGTCACCCTGCACAAGCACATAGCCTTCACTGCCGCTGATTTCCAGCGTATAGGGGTTGTGGCTGGACACAAAACTGGTTTCGCTGACGGCGATGGCGCCATCCTGGTAGCGCAGTACGCTGACGGCATTGTCTTCTACGGGCTTGCTCGTCATGCGGGTGAAGGTGGACTGCACCGCCTGCGGTTCACCCAGCAGCCAAAGCAGTGTATACATGGGGTGGGCGCCCAGGTCCATCATGGCGCCGCCGCCGCAGGTGTCGGGGTCAAAGAAACGCTGCGGTAGCCAGCCCGCCGTGGCGCCGTTGTGGGCGTTTCGCACGCGGGCGTAGCCCACCATACCCAGAGCGCCGCTTTCAAGCAGGTGTTTTGCCTGCCTGAGCGCCGGGCGCATCAGGTGGGGAAAGGAGATGGCGAAGCGCACGCCGCTGTCCTTTACGGCACGGGCCACCTCTTCCGCGTCGCCTGGCGCAATGGTGAGCACCTTTTCGGTGAAGATGTGTTTGCTCGCCTTGGCGGCCCTCAACATGACCTCCTTGTGCAGGCTGGTTTGCGTGGTTACCTGCACGGCGTCAATGCGTGGGTCTTCAAAAATGGCGTCCAGCTGCGGCTCAAAGGGGGTGCCCAATGTACGCGCCATGGCTTCGCCCCGGGTTTCATCATCGTCCCACAGGCAGCACAGACGCACGCCCGGCACCTGCTGCAGGGCTTTGGCGTACTCTTCCGCGTGCACATGCCAGGCGCTGAGCACGGCGATGTTGACGGTCTTCATCCCTTGATGCCTCCCCTGGCGACGCCGCGAACAATCTGCTTTCTGGCGAACAGGAACAGCAGAATCATCGGCAGCACCACCACGGTGCTGGCGGCCATCAGCAGTTCGTTGTTGGCGCCCACCTCTGTGGTGAAGGTGTACAAGCCAAAGGGCAGGGTGCGGTTGGGGTCACTTTTGATAATCAGCAGCGGCCACATGAAGCTGTTCCAGCTGGCCAGGCCATTGAGCAGCAATATGGTAACCAGCGAAGGCCGGGCAATGGGCACCATGACCTTCCACAGGTAGCGCCAGTTGGTGCAGCCGTCCACCCGGGCGGACCAATACAGGCCATCCGGTATGGTTTGGAAGAAGTTTTTCAAGATATACGTGTAGAAGATACTGCTGGTAAAGGGAATGACCAACGCGAAGCGCGTGTCGTTTAGGCCCACTTTCACAATGGTTTGATAGTTGGTGATGACCAGCATTTCAAAGGGCACCATCATCATGCTCAGCAGCAGGGCGAACAGCACCTCGCGGCCCGGAAACTCCAGCCGCGAAAACGCGAACGCCGCAAAGATGGTGGTGAGCGCGGTGGTGATGACGCTGGCGGTGGTGACCAGCACCGAGTTGAGAAAGTACCGCGCGAAGGGCGCCGTCTGAAATGCGATGTGGAAGTTGTTCAGGTTAGTCCAGTCCCTGGGCGCCATCGTGGGGGGAAACAGGGTCATTTCACCGGAGGTTTTGAACGCAGATGCGATCATCCAGTAAAACGGGAAGACCATCACCACCATGCCCACAACCAGCAGGGTGTAGAAGGCGGTTTTTGTCAGGCCAGCGCGGAAGCGGTAACTGCCAAAGAAAGATGTGATCATGCCGGCCTCCTCAATCGTACTTCCACTTGCGCTGGATGTAGCGCTGCATGAAAGTAAACACCAGTATAAACAGGAACAGGATGATGGCCGCGGCGGCGGCCCTGCCCAACTCACGGTTTTCATACATCATGTCGTAGATGTAGTAAACCACCGTGTACATGTTCAGCACGGGGCCCGGGTTGCCGTTAAACAGCACCTTCACCTCGGTGAACACCTTGAAGGCAGAAATGGAGTTGATAATCAGCACCAGGCCGATGGTGGGGGCCAGCAGGGGCACCGTGATGCGCCGGAAGATGCGGAACTGCTTGGCGCCATCCACCCGCGCTACGGTGTAAAAGTTGTCGTCGATGTTTTGCAGCCCGCTCAGCAGCAAAATGATGGTAAACGGCAGCGCGGACCAGATGCCAAACACCGTCAGCACGGTCATGGAGTGGCTGGCCTGCTGCAGCCAGTCAATGCGGCCGACCCCAAACACAGACAAGATGGCGTTGAGCACGCCGAAGTCGCGGTTGAATATCCACCGCCACACCAGGCCAACCGCCGTAACTGACGTGACCATGGGCAGGAAATAGGTGGTTTGAAACAGCGCTGAAAAGCGCAGTTTCTGGTTGAGCAGGTATGCAATCAGTATGGCCAGCACCGTAGAGATGGGCACAGTATACAGCACGTATAACAGCGTGTTGCCAAGGCCCTGTATGAAGTAGTTGCTTGTGCCGGGGATGCCCTCCAAAACGTAGCGGTAGTTGCTCAGACCCCAGCCTTCAAAGCTGCCCTCAAGCTTGTAGCGCTCCTGAAAACTCATGATGATGACCCGTACAATGGGGTACAGGGTAAACACCGTGATGCCCAGGAAGAAGGGCAACAGGTAGTCCATGGGTTCCAGCAGTTCGCCCACCCGGGCGCGCTTTTGCGGTTCCCACTTTAGCCACACATACAGCAGCGCTGCGCTGAAGGTGAGGAAGAAAGCACCGGCTACAATGAGCGCCAGGTGATAGTACATCAGGCCGTAGTGCGGCACCGTTACCGGCAGCGTGACCCTGGCGCGGGCCATGGTCATGTCGGCGACGGCCTGTTCCACATTTTCCTGGATGTCATCGGCCATGCTGTCCCTCAGCGGCAGCAGTGCCGCCCGCAGGGATTCCTGCTGCGTTTCGTCATCCAGGCGGCCCAGAACGCCTGCTTCCAGGGTGTCCACCGCGTGCAGCACGATGGTGTGGTCATCCTGACCTTCCTGCACCATGCGGGTAATGTCGTTTTTCAGCGACCTGCGCCGGGAGGAAAAGCCTACGTTAATGGCAGACGTGTTCTCCGGGCTTGTGTTCGCGATGGCTTGCCGTACGCCGTCCATGCTGTCTTCCAGGAGGGCGTCAATGCGGGCGGTGACCCGCTCTATTTCGGTGCGCTGGCTGAGCGCGTGGCGGCCAAACAACCCCGCCCCCAGCAGCGCTGTGCCCACCAAGGCAAACAGCACAATATGGGTGAGGATGCGGGCGCGGCCCCGCTGTTTTGCGCGAGGCGGGTGGCGGCGCGATGGCTGACTCATCCGTACCGAACCCCCGATTCCTGGTCAAAAAGGAAGACGCCGCGGTTGCGCAGCCCAAGGTGCACGGTGTCACCCTTTTTCAGGCCATAGTCCGCGGAGATGTACGCACGGAAGCTGGTGCCGCCAAAGGTAAGCAGCGCCATTTCTTCCTTGCCCATCTGGTAGATGCTGTCCACATGGCTGGTCATGTTGTCAGGGGCCGCCTGCTGCTTCACGATGAAGCTTTCCGAGCGGATGGCCAGGTTCACCTTGGTGCCGTCGGGCACGCTGTCAAAGCCGGACAAGCCGACGCTGTCGCCGTTTAGCCCATGGAACCGCCCGCCCTGCCAGGTGCCGGGGAAGTTGTTGATGGGGGGATTGCCCAGGAAGTCCGCCACAAACTGGTTGGCGGGGTCGTTATACAGCGCCTGGGGCGGCGCGTGCTGCTGAAGTAACCCTGCCCGCATCAGCACAATCTGGTCAGAGATGCTCATCGCCTCTTCCTGGTCATGGGTGACAAAGATGGTGGTGATGTGCGTTTCCTGCTGAATGCGGCGGATTTCCTCGCGCATTTCCAGGCGCAGGCGCGCGTCCAGGTTGCTTAGCGGTTCGTCCAGCAGCAGCAGGCGCGGGTTTTTCACCAGCGCGCGGGCAATGGCCACACGCTGCTGCTGGCCGCCGGACAGCTGCTTGGGCTTGCGGCCCAGCATGCCTTCCATGTGCACCAGTTTCGCCATGGCCTCCGCCCGGTCTTCCCGTTCGGACTTGGGCATCTTCTGTATTTCCAGCGGAAAGGTGATGTTGCCCATCACCGTCATGTGCGGGTACAGCGCGTAGTTTTGAAAGACCAGGCCGATACCGCGCTGTTCGGGCGGCAGTTCGGTCACATCCTCTTCATCAAACCAGATGCGCCCCTTGGTGACCGGCAGGATGCCGGCCAGCATATTCAGCACCGTGCTCTTGCCGCAGCCGCTGGGGCCCAGCAGGCACATCAGCTCGCCGTCCTCCAGAATCACGCTGAAGTCGTCCACCGCGGTAAAGGTGCCAAACTTCTTGGTCAGGTGCTCCATTCTTACGCGCATAGCTTATTCTCCCCCTGATAAGTAAAAGGGGGCTGCCGCGTGCAGCGGCAGCCCCCGGGGCAACGGTTATTCGCCCTTGAGGGCGGCGTTGGATACGGTAACGGCTTCTGTCCAGGCTTCGTCCACGGTCATCTCGCCCAGGGCAGCCTTCTTGATGGCATCGCTGATTGCGTTGCGCACCACGTTGGCGCCTTCCACTGCGGGCAGGGAGCCGGCCTTGTCCAGGTTGGCTTCCACGGCCATCAGGGCATCCACGGCCAGGGAGTCTTCCGCCAGGTAGGCTTTGTAGGCTTCGGTGTCCTTGGTCCAGCTGTAGGGGGCCAGCGCCGTGATGGCACGCGCCCAGCCGGCGTTCACGTCAGCGGAGATGAAGTACTTCACGAACTCATAGGCGGCTTCCGCGCGGGCATCGTCCTTGTAGTAGAACACGATGGGGCCGCGGTTCCAGCTGGGGAACCAGGTCTGCGCGGGGGCCGGCGCCATGGCAAACTCAAAGCCATTGGGCTCAATGTAGGGGTAGCCGGCGGAGGAGCCAAAGTAGGAGGCCACGATGCCGGAGTTAAAGTCGGCGGAGAAATAGTCGCCCGAGGGCTGAATCAGCGCGTAGCCTTCCTTGACCATGTCGGCCAGCCACTGCAGCTTGGCGCGCACTTCGGGGGTATCAAACAGCACGGCTTTGTTTTCCACGTCAATGTAGCCGGCGCCTTCGGTTTCCATGATGAACATCTGCAGCAGGTCGGTCAGCGCGTCAAAGCCAATCACGGGAATGTTCTTGGCTTCCTTCACAGCCTTGCCGACTTCTTCCAGTTCTTCCCAGGTGGTGGGCACCTGCAGGTTCAGTTCGTCAAACAGCGTCTTGTTGTAGAAGATGATGGGGCCGGTGGTGTAGGCGGGCACGTAGTGAATCAGCCCGTCTTCAAAGCCCAGCACTTCGCCTTCCAGCACGCCCTTGCTGAGGGCTTCTTCAAAGCCTTCAATGCCGATTTCCGGGTCGTAGATGTACTGGCTGAGGTCCGCGACCAGGCCGGGCTTCACGTAGCTGGCGGCTTCAGACGCGTAGTTGAAAATGATGTCGGGGCCAATGCCTTCCACCACGGCGGACTTCACGGTGTCCGTAAAGCCGGAGTAGGGCTGCTGCAGCACTTCCACTTCGATGGCTTCCTGGGAAGCATTAAAGTCGGCCGCGGCCTGGTTGAGGTACTCTTCCTGTTCCTTGGTGAAGGTATGCCAAATGCTGACCTTCTGCTTGGCGCCGCCGCCGGTGCCGGTGGTGGCGTCCTGCACTTCTTCAACGGCCTCGTCGGTCGTCTCTTTCACTTCCTGGACGGCTTCCTCGGTGGTTTCTTTCACCTCTTCGGCAGCCTCTTCCGCCGTTTCCTGCACTTCTTGAACGGCGGCTTCAGGGGTAGCGGGGGCCGGCTCCGCGGGCTTGCGAGTGGCAAAGTAGATGCCGATGACGGCTGCCACAATCAGCACGACCACCAGAATGGTTGACCATGTTTTCTTGGACATAGTGTTGTTGGACATATGTTCCTCCTCTGTCGATTGCGCGCTCGTGCGCTGCATGGGTTCTTCCTGACGGAATATACCCTAACATGGCTCGATTATACCGCCGCGGGCGGTTTATATCAATCGCTTTACCGGGATTTTACAGTGCCGGCGCCTTGCTTTCGCAGTAGACGCAGCGGTATTCGTCCTTGTCCCGGTCGGTCAGGATGAACACATGGTCCAGTTCCTGCTCGGTGGTGGTGATGCAGCGCGGGTTCTTGCATTTGAGGATGTTGGTCATCTGAAGCGGCAGTTCCGGGTGGTATTTTTCCACCCGAACCGCATCCCGAATGATATTGATGGTGATGTCCGGATCAATGAACCCCAGGGCGTTTAAGTCGATGTCCGGCACCTGGTCCACCTTGATGATGTCCTTCTTGCCCGCCTTGCTGCTGTGGGCGTTTTTGATAAGTGCCACGGAGCAGTCCAGCTCGCCCAGGTTGAGGAAGTTGTAGATACGCATGCCTTCGCCGGCCTTGATGTGGTCGATGACGATGCCGTTTTTGATTTCGTCGATGTTCATGCCTGTTCCTCCATCAGCATCAGAATAAGCGCCATGCGCATGAATTTGCCGTTGAGCACTTGTTTGAAGTAGTGGGCGCGGGGATCCTTGTCAATGGCGACGGATATTTCGTTCACCCTGGGCAGGGGATGCATGATGCTCAGGTCTTCCTTAGCGCCCTGCAGTTTCTGCGGGGTGAGGATGTAGCTGTCCTTCAGGCGCACATAGTCGTCTTCGTTGAAGAAGCGCTCTTTTTGCACGCGCGTCATGTAGAGGATGTCCAGGTCGCCCATCACCGTCATCAGGTCGGTGGTCTGGTGGTAGGGAATGTGCTTTTGTTTCAGGTGCAGTTTGACGTAGCTGGGCACCTTCAGTTCTTCCGGGCTGATCATGACGAAGTTGACATCCTCATAGCGGCTCATGGCCTCAATGAGGGAGTGAACGGTGCGGCCGAACTTCAGGTCGCCGCATACCCCCACCGTGAGGCCTGTAAAGCGGCCCTTCTCCCGGTGAATGGTCAGCAGGTCGGCCAGGGTTTGCGTGGGGTGGTTGTGGCCGCCGTCGCCCGCGTTGATGACGGGCACGGTGGCGTTGTTGGCCGCCACCAGCGGCGCGCCCTCCTTGGGGTGGCGCATGGCGATGATGTCCGCGTAGCAGCTGATGGTGCGTACGGTATCCGCGATGCTTTCGCCTTTGGCGGCAGAGCTGGACTGCGCTTCCGAAAAGCCGATGACCTGGCCGCCCAGTTCGTACATGGCGGCTTCAAAGCTGAGCCGTGTGCGGGTGGAAGGCTCAAAGAACAGGCTGGCCAGTTTTTTGCGCCGCATGCGCTCGGCGTACTTGTCGGGGTTAAGGATGATGTCGTCGGCCGTGGCGATGAGTTGGTCGATTTCCGCCAGGCTCAGGTCCATGATGCTGATGATGCTCCTCATAGGTTCCCTCCAATCCAGCTTTCGTCCTGTGGGTTGGCGCGGAACGCAAGCACGCGCTCCACGTCTTTGGGGGTGATGTACCCTGCCTGGGCCGCCAGGCGGGCGATGGTGTCAAAGTCCGTCAGGCTGTGGTTTTCCACGTTGGCTTCCTTCAGCCTGTCCAGGCCTTTTTGCATGCCGTAGGTGAAGATGCTGACAATGCCCAGCACCTGGGCGCCCTGCTCGCGCAGGATGTTGACCACCTCCACCACACTGCCGGCGGTGGAGATAAGGTCTTCAATGACCACCACCTTCTGACCGGGTGTCAGGCGGCCTTCCACCTGGTTTTTGCGGCCGTGGTCTTTCTGGCCCGCGCGCACGTAGCCCATGGGCAGCTTCAGCAGGTGCGCGGCGATGGCCGCGTGGGGGATGCCCGCGGTGCTGGTGCCCATCAGGCCTTCGCAGTCCGGGTAGCGCTCCTGAATGGTTTTTGCGATGCCGTTTTCAATGAGGTCGCGCACATCGGGGGCGGATAGCGTAAGCCGGTTGTCGCAGTAGATGGGGCTTTTGATGCCGCTGGCCCAGGTGAAGGGCTCGTCCGGCCGGAAGAACACGGCCTGTATGCGCAGCAGCGCTTCCGCTACCTGCTGGCTGAGGGAAGGGTTAGACGAATGCATGCATGCACCTCCTGTAGGCTTGTACGGGGTCTTGCGCGGCGGTGATGGGGCGCCCCACCACGATGTAGTCACTGCCAAGTTCCTTGGCCATGTCCGGCGTGGTCACCCTGCGCTGGTCGCCGGCGTCTCCGTCCGCGAAGCGAATGCCGGGGGTGACGGTGATGAAGCCCTGCCCGCAGGCGGCGTGTACGTCCTGCGACTCCAGGGGCGAACACACCACGCCATCCAGCCCCGCGTCCCGCGCGTTGCGGGCGTAGTGAATCACCACTTCGTTTATGGGCTTATGGATAAGCAGTTCCTCTTCCATCCGCTGCTGGGAGGTGCTGGTCAGCTGCGTCACAGCGATGAGTTGCGCCCGGGTGCCGTTCGGACGGGTCAGGCCGTTGAGCGCCGCTTCCATCATGGCTTTGCCGCCCGCGGCGTGCAGGTTGACCATGTCCACATCCAGCCGCGACAGGCTGCGCATGGCTTTTTCCACGGTGTTGGGAATGTCGTGCAGCTTCAAATCCAGAAAAATGGCGTGACCCCGCTCTTTCAGCGCCCTAACAATGGGCGGGCCTTCCGCGTAGAACAGTTCCATGCCGATTTTGACAAAGGGCTTTTCCTCTGTAAAGCGGCCCAGGAAGTCCAGCGTCTCCGCGCTTGAGGCGAAGTCGCAGGCGATGATTACGTCTCTTGCCATGTGTTCATCCCTCCGATGATGTCATTGAGGTCACTGATGCCATACGCCGCCATGGCGTGGGGAAGTTGGTTGATGATGTTTAGGCACGCATAGGGGTTGATCAGGTTAGCGGCACCCACCTGCACGGCGGTGGCACCGGCCAGCATCATCTCCAGCACGTCTTCGGCGCTCTGCACGCCGCCCATGCCCACGATGGGGATGCTGACCGCCTGATGCACCTGGCGCACCATGTTGAGCGCGATGGGGAAGATGGCAGGCCCGCTGACGCCGCCGGTGGTGTTGCGCAGCACCGGGCGCCTGGTCTTCAGGTCGATGCGCATGCCCATCAGGGTGTTGATGAGGCTGATGCCGTCGGCGCCCGCCTCCTCACACGCGCGGGCAATGGCCGCGATGTCGCCAACGTTGGGGCTTAACTTGATGATGACGGGCTTTTTGCACACTGCCTTCACCGCCCGGGTGACTTGCGCGGCCCGCTCGGGGTCGGTGCCGAAACTTAAGCCGCCTTCTTTAACATTGGGGCAGGAGATGTTGACCTCATGCCAGCCCACCTGGTCTTCCTGGTCCAGCAGTTCGCAGCAGGCAACATATTCCTCCACCGCGAAGCCGGATACATTGGCCATGACAGGCTTATGGAAGAAGGTACGCATGCGGGGCAGTTCTTCCGCGATGACCGCATGCACGCCGGGGTTTTGCAGCCCCACGGCGTTGAGCATGCCGCTGGCGCTCTCCGCGATGCGGGGGGTAGGGTTGCCAAAGCGCGGGTGCAGCGTGGTGCCCTTGAAGCTGAAGCTGCCCAGCACGTTGATGTCAAAGAGTGCTGCAAACTCCGCCCCGTAGCCAAAGCAACCGCTGGCGCCCATCACGGGGTTATCAAGCTTTACGCCGCACAGCGTGACAGCGGTGTTCACCACAGCAGTTCCTCCTTTGAAAAGACCGGGCCTTCGTGGCACACCCGCTTGGCGCCGCGGGTGGTGTTGATGGTACAGCCCATGCACGCGCCAAAGCCGCAGCCCATGCGCTCCTCCAGGCTGAGCTGCCCGGGCAGGGGATAGGCGCACAGCGCCCGCAGCATGGGTGTGGGGCCGCAGGCGTACAGGCAAGTTTCCTCGCCTGTGATCGGCACAGCCGTTACAAAGCCGGGTGTACCCATGCTGCCGTCCACCGTGGTGACGGTGACGGGCATCAGCGCCTCAAACTCTTTGAGGTAAAACACTTCCTCAGCGCTGCCAAACCCCATCACCAGGCGGGGCTTTTTGCCCAGGCGAACAAGTTCTGCCCCCAGTTGATACAGCGGCGGAAGGCCCACTCCGCCGCCAATGAGCAGCGGCGCGTCGCCCGCCAGGCTCAGGTCAAAGCCATTGCCCAGGCCCATCAGCACGTCCAGGGTGTCGCTCTGTTGGCATTGGGCCAGCCAGTCGGTGCCCTTGCCAACCACCTTGTATATCAGGGTCATTTCGCCGGGCTGCCAGGCGGCAACGGAAAGCGGCCGCCGCAAATAGGCGTTTTTCACCTGGATGTTGACAAACTGCCCGGGGTTGGTCAGCAGGCTGGTATCGCCCGCTAAGCGCATTTCCCAGGTGTGTTTGGCGATGAGCCGGTTCTGTTTTACGGTGAACAGTTGCTGCATCATAGTCCCTCCCGCCAGGCGATGTTGCCGCCGGCTACGGTCATCAGGCAGGCGCCGAACACCCGCTCACCTTCAAAGGGGGTGGCGCGCCCCATGCTCTGGAAGTGGGCCGGGTCAATGGTGACCTCTCGGCTCAAATCCCACACGCTAAGGTTGGCGGGCTGGCCCACCTGCGCCGCCGAGTCGATGCGGAAGCGCCGGTTAGGCGCGTCGTGCAGGCAGGTGATCAACCGCTGCATGGGCAGCAGCCCGGGTTTGACCAGGCGCGTATACAGCAGGGGAAAGGCAGTCTCCAACCCTACCACGCCAAAAGCGCTGTTTAGCATGCCTTTGCTTTTCTCCTCCGCGCTGTGGGGGGCATGATCGGTGGCAATCATGTCCACGGTGCCGTCCAGCACGCCGGCAAGCAGCGCCAACCGATCCGCTTCCCCGCGGATGGGCGGGTTCATCCTATAGCGGCCGTGGTTTTCAAGTTGTGTGTCGTTCAGCAGTAAGTAGTGGGGCGCGGTCTCGCAGGTGATGTCCAGCCCCTCTTTTTTTGCCTGGCGCACCAGCGCCACGCTTTCTTTGGTGGACAGGTGGCAGGCGTGAAACGCGGCGCCGGACTGCTTCAGCAGCTCGATGTCCCGCTTCAGTTGTCCCCATTCACTCTCCGGGGCGTTGATGGGAAGATTGTGTTCCCTGGCAAAGTCGCTGTCGTTGACCGGGCCGTTTGGCAGGCCTTCATCCTCGCAGTGCGCGACGATGATTTTGTTCAGCCGCCTGGCCACCTGCATGGCGGAAAGCATCACGTCATCATTCTGTACGCCGCGCCCATCATCAGAGTAGCCCGCCACATGCTGCGCCATTGCCGCCATGTCGGACAGTTCCTTGCCTTGTTCACCCCGTGTGATGGTGCCCAGGGGGATGACCTGCACCACTGCGTCCCGCGCGATGATGTCCAGCTGACGCTGCAGGTTAGGGATGCTGTCGGGCGTGGGGTTTAAGTTGGGCATGGTGCATAGCGCGGTGTAGCCGCCCCGGGCGGCCGCACGGGTGCCTGTAGCCATGGTTTCCTTATACGAAAAACCGGGTTCCCTCAGATGAACGTGAACATCTGTGAAACCCGGAAAAATGTGGAAACCTTGACAGTCGATGGTGGGAACATTGGGGGCGGGGTGTTCATCCGTAACAGCGGTGATGATGCCCCCTTGGATGACAATGTTTCGGGGCTTGAACTCCCCCTGCGACCAGAAGAGGCCGCCTGTCAATACGCAGTCCATCTCTTGCCTCATTTCGTTGCTTTCTGCGGCACGCCGCATCCCGAGCATGATAGCAACAGACACCGAACTTGTCAACCGGTTTTTGCGCGAATGTTCGGCTTTTTAACTAACTTGCGTCAAACTGCGCGGCGTACAGCTGCGCGTAGAAACCATTTTGTTTAAGCAGCTCTTCATGCTTGCCCTGCTCCACAATGTTGCCGTCGCGCACCACCAGGATGTTGTCGGCGTTTTCGATGGTAGACAGCCGGTGCGCGATGACAAAGGCGGTCCGGCCGCTTAGCAGCCGGCGCATGGCTTCCTGTATCAGCCGCTCTGTGCGGGTGTCCACGTTGGAGGTGGCTTCGTCCAATATCAGCATGCGGGCATCCGACAGCATCGCCCGGGCAATGGTCATCAGCTGCCGCTGCCCCTTGGAGATGGATACGCCGTCGTCGCCGATGATGGTGTCGTACCCCTGCGGCAGGCGGGTGATAAAGCTGTGAATCTTGGCGGCCTTGGCGGCTTTCACCACTTCTTCCATGGTGGCGTCTGGCCTGGCGTAGGCGATGTTATCAAACACTGTGCCGTAAAACAGCCAGGTATCCTGCAGCACCATGGTGAAGGCGCCGCGCAGGCTGTCACGGGTAATGGTGTAGATGTCTTCGTTGTCGATGAGGATGGTGCCTTCATCGATGTCGTAAAAACGCATCAGCAGGTTGATGATGGTAGTTTTGCCCGCACCCGTTGGGCCAACAATGGCGATGAGGGAGCCTGGCGGGGCGTGCATGCTGAAGTCGCGGATGACCGGCACGCCTGGCAGATAGCTGAAGTGCACGTTCTTCGCCTGCACATCGCCCGCCACATCGGTTAGCACCTTGGCGTCCGGGCTGTCGGGCTTTTCCGGCTCCGCGTCAATCAGTCGGAACACGCGCTCAGCCGCGGCGAAGGCGCTCTGCAAATCACCCAGAATGCTGGCGGTTTCGTTGATGGGGCCGGAGAAACGGCGGGAATACTGCACGAACGAAGAAATGTCGCCCAAACCCACGCGGCCGCCCAGGTACAGTATGCCGCCAAACACGCTGATGAGCGCCAGTGACAGGTTGTTGATGAACCCGACCGACGGGCCGATGATGGTGCCAAAGTACTCGCTGCGGGTGTAGGCTTCCACCGCCTCGTCGTTCTTATCATCGAACAACTCCAGCACTTCGTTCTCCCGGCCGAAGGCTTTGACGGTCTTTTGCCCGCCAATCATCTCCTCCATGAAACCATTGAGTTCGCCCAGCTTGCGGGAGCGCTTGCGAAACAGCGGCCGCGTGCGCCCGGTAATCCACCGGGTGTACACAGCGGTCATGGGCACGGTCACCAGGAAAATCAGCACCAGCAAGGGCTGTATGGTCAGCATCATCACCAGGGACACAACCACCGTGACGATGCTGGACAGCACCTGTAAAAAGTCGGTGGACAGGCTTTCGTTCACCGTGTCGATGTCGTAGCTGACCACGCTGATGATTTCACCGGTCTGGTACTTGTCAAAGTAGCTGACCGGCAGGGCCGTCAGTTTGTCAAAGACATCCTTGCGCATGCGGTAGACGATGTTGCGGGTCAGCCGCAGGGTGACCCTGCTTAACAGATAGCCGGTGCCGGCCGCCAGCGCGTACAGGACCGCCATCAGCCCGCAGAAAAACAGCACGCGGGGGATGTCCGCCTCGCCTGCGCCAACGCCAATGGCGTCAATGGCCAGGCCGCTTAACTTGGGGCCCGCTAATTGCAGGGCGTTGGTCAGCAGCACCAGGCCCATGGCCATCAGCAGCAGCAGGCGGTTGCGGCCCAGGTAGCGCCACAGGCGCTTGAGGATTTGCATGCGGGGCAGCCGCGGCGCCTCCGGGCGCCTGGTATCTCCGCTGGTGTCTTGGCGGCTCATGCGGCCGCCGCGTATGGCTTGCGGTCTGCTCATGCCTGGCCTCCTTCCGCGCCCATCTGAATCTCCGCTACTTCCCTGTAGGGCGGGCAGTCGCGCATCAGCTGTTCATGGGTGCCAAAGCCAACAGCGTGCCCATCGTCCAGCACCAGGATGTGTTCGGCGCTTTTGATGGAACTGACCCGCTGGGCCACGATGACCCGCGTGGTGCGCCCGTAATTGGTGGCCAGTGCCCGGCGCAGGCTTGCGTCCGTGCGGTAGTCAAGCGCTGAGGAGGCATCGTCCATGATGAGCAACCGCGGCTTGCCTGCCAGCGCCCGGGCGATGAGCAGGCGCTGTTTTTGCCCGCCGGACAGGTTGTTGCC
>CAYFSN010000017.1:16098-25867 GCA_964345845.1 uncultured Christensenella sp. | reverse complement strand
ATGCGCAACTTCAAGGGCGCAACCACATCGGCCAGGGTCTTCAGGTAGTCCGCCATCTCTGCATAGTTGCTCTCACCAAAGGCGAGGCCCACTGTGCCATATACATCAACGTGCAGTACAGGCGCATACCCTTCATAGGGGGCATGTTCCTGGATGCGGTTCTTCAGCCAGCCAAGGTATTCCTTCAGGTGTTCGCCCTTCTCACCCAGTTTGGCTACGCTGTTGTACAGCGCGTGGGGCAGCACATCGGCCCCCTTCATGATCATCTTGTCCGCGTTGGTCTTGCGGTCATCGCCAGACTGCGTGAAAATCGGCAGCCGCACGTTGGACACCTCGGTCTCATACTCCTGCGCGATGACATCGCACATATTCAGGCCCTTCGCCTTGCTCACCGCGTCCAGCAGCGCCTGGGAGATGCCATAACGTACCGCGGTATGCAGGCGCTTGCCGTCCACTTTCAGGTGGTCAATTTCCTCTGCCAACGCACGGAAAGACGTTAGTTCACGCCCCACCAGGTGCTTGGCAATGTCGCCCTCAATCAGCGGAATGAAGCTGTCCGCCAGAAACAGCGGGTCGCGTCCGCCTGCGCCGGAGTACTGCACCGCCGCGCAGTCCCCCCAGCCAATCTGGCCGTCGTCCAGCACCAGCATCACGGAAATGGCCTCGCCGGCTTGACGAACCCGGGTAAAACCAGGCGTCGCAGGCTCACCAATGTACATGGTGCCGTCCGCCACCGCGCCTTTGCGGATGGCCATCTGGTCGTCAAAGTAAAAACCCGTCCGTCCTGCCGCGCATACTACCTTGGAAATCCTCATGTCGTCTTGCTCCTTATGCTCTCGGTCTGCCTACCAGGCAGCTCTTTGAAATCGCGTAAATGTCATCAATGACCATTTGGAAGGAAACCGCACGACCCTCGTGCGCGCCCCGATGGGCAATCTTCTCCCGGTGGAACTTTTTCAGTTCTTCCGTCAGCGGCAGTCTGCCGGTATCCAGCAAACGCACCGCGCCGTCGTTGTCGCGCGCCGGCATCAGCTTGCCCGCGTTAAAGCGGCTGGGCGCGAAGGGAATGTCGATGACCCCTGCTTCAAAGGCGCGTACCGTGCCGATGGCCAGGTCGCCATCGCCCAACTCCAGTGTTTTCTCAATCAGGCAGCGCGTTTCTTCTTTGATGATGGCCACTTCAGCCTTCAGCGCTTCATCTTCGATCATCCGCTGGTCGGCCAGCATCTGAATCATCTGCTTGGTGGCCCGCAGCCCCGCGGCGTTCGCTTCCTTGGTGGGCACACCCATGGCCTCATGGGGCGTTTTTACAATGACTTTTGTGGCGCGGCTGAGGGCTGCCACAGCGCTACCCCAGCAAATGACCGCAAAGGCCTTGGCTTCGTCCTGGGGGAAACCGCCCATCCACTGATGCAGCACGGCGGAAATGCGGCAGTTGTTGTAGCCAAAGCGCCTTAAGTACTCTTCCGTCCGCTCCTGCATTGCCTTAATGGCGGCGGTATCCTGCAGCAGGTTGCCGCACTGGCCGTATCCAACCGTCAGGTTGGTCACACCCTGCTCTGCCGCCAATAGCGCCTCAATGATAGCGACGGTGTTGGAGATGCACGGCGGAACCAAGGTACCCGTCAGCGGGCCAAAGGGCTCACGGTTGATGGTCACCCCGCGCTCCTCGTAGTAGCCGCACAGGCGGTCCACATACTGCCAGGTGCGCATGGTGTGTTCCATGGGTACGTTCTTGGCGTAAGGAATATTGTAGGAAATACCGCCGCCTTCAAAGCTGGTGAAGCCGCCGGCCAGGGTGATTTCCGCCAGTAGCCGCGCGTCCGGCGTGCCGTGGCGCACCTGCACGGGTTTGCTGAGCGCTTCGGTCACCATGCGGCAACCTTTTACACCATGGTTGACGGCCGGAAAGCCGTTTAACATGGCTTTGCCTGTCGTCATGGATTCTTTGATGCCGTGCTCTGCGTCCTCATAGCGGTTCAGGCGGGTGTAACTGTCTATGGTGGTGGGCAGCAGGTCCGCCTCGCCCTCGGTTTCCAGGTGCCTGAGCAGCGCGATGTGGTCGTTAATCAGCGGAACGCCCGCCCTGGGCTGAATCAGGGTAATCCCCCGGTCTGCCGCGTCGTTCAGCCGGGTGACAAAACGCTTTTCAGGGGGAATCTGCTGTTGATAGGCAATCCCCTCCGCCAAGTCCACATCTGCCCCGGTTGACCAGGTAGTGAGTACCGTTTGGCGTTCAGCCAACCACTGTTCCTCTGACCACTTCTTGTTAACAAGCTGCATCGTTCTGTTCCTTTCCAAAGATGTGATGGAGTATGTGAAAGGCCGCTTCCTTGTCGTAGCCGGCCAACAGTCCCATTGCCGAGAGCACATAGCGCGTATCGCGGGTGAGTGTAAAGTTTCTGGGTATCAGGGCGCCGGGGTCGTTAAAGTCAACCGCGGCGTTTAACAAGGCTTCTGTGCGGTTGCTGTAAATCAGCGCGCCGCCGGTCAGGATGATGCGGGATACCCCGGTCAGGTCCTTGCCTTCCTGCTGGTACATGGGCCCCACTGGCGTATACACCTGCTGAATGCGCCCGGCATGGCGCACCAGCCCCAGGCGAACCGACAGCGCCGCCAGCGCGAAATCGAGCGCCCTGGCATCTTCCTCCTTAGGCAGCATGGAGGGGTTCGCTTCAATCATCTGCAGAAGCTCCAAAACCCGCTCTTCTGGTAAGCCGCTCAGGCGGGTCATTTCATCCATCCCGGCCGCTTCCAACACGCCATGTGCGCTGTAGCGCATGCCGATGTCGCCCTCCACGGTGCGTTTTACAAACGGCTCCCGCAGGCCCAGCAGGTGGGTCGAGGAGTCCGTTGGGTCGCCGGAGGCGATGGAGTAAATGTCTGTCGTCGCGCCGCCCAGGTCGATGGCCATCAGGTCGCCCAGACCGGGTTGACCCTTGACCCCTTCACTGAGCAACTCCAGCGCCGCAAGCACCGCCGCGGGTGTAGGCATCAGGATGTCATCCAGCACCGCTGAAAAGCGGGTAAGGCCCTTGCCATGGATGATGCGTTTTAGAAAAATGTCCCGGATAGCTTGTTGCGCCGGCGCCGCCTGTACCACACCAAAGGTGGGCATGACGTTATCCGCCGTGTGCACAGGGTGCCCGGAGTTCGCAAGCGCTTGTGTGCAGGCATCCTTCGCCGCGCGGTTGCCCGCGAACACGATGGGAAACGACCCGGGAATATCGGCCAATGCCTTTGCGTTGTTGATGACCACTTCGCTGTTGCCGCCGTCTGTACCGCCAACCAACAGCAAAATGTCCGGCGCGATGGCCGCGATCTCATTTAGGTCATCAGCCGTTAGCTCATAGGCGTAAGTCTTGATGACTTTGGCGCCCGCGCCAAACGCCGCCAGGCGGGCGGCTTTTGCTGTTAACTCCGGCACCAAGCCGCAGGCCACCATGCGCAAGCCGCCGGCAGCGCTTGAGCAAGCCAAACGGGCAGTGTATGACAGCTTTCCGCACTGTTGCTCTAACTTGGCCTCGGCTTTTTCCAGGCCCAGACTGATGTCGCTTTGAGCGGTGGTAAAGTCCTGCGCGCAACCCAAAATCCGCCGGCTGTCCAGGTCTACGGCAGTTAACTTGGTACAGGTAGAGCCAAAGTCAATGAGCAGGACTGGGCGCATTACTGAACCTGCAGGTCTTTTTTCAGCACTTCGATGCTGGTTTCCGGCATGGTACCCGGGCCAAACACCCGGTCAAAGCCCATGGCGTGAAAACGCTTTTCTACTTCTTCAAAGGGCTGCTTGCCCACAACAATGTTGCCGCCAACGTACAGCAAAATGCCCTTCAGCCCCGCTTCATCACACTTATCGCGGAAGCCCTGGCAGTCAAGCTCGCCATGGCCGTACAGGGACGACACCAATATGGCATCGGCTGCAGACTCAATCGCCGCCTGGATATACTCCTCCTGAGACACCATAACCCCCAGGTTGATGACGTTAAAGCCAGCCTCCCGGAAAGCATAACTGAGAATTTGGATGCCCACGGCGTGCACATCCGCACCGATGACACCCATGACAACGGTCTTGGTATTCGCTTCTTGCATTTGGACAGCCTCCATATATATTCACGGACATCTTACAGCGTTGGGCAAGCCCTGTCAACGCTTGAAGTTACAATGTGCATTGGCTATAATGGCTGGGCGAGAAAACCAACAGGCGCATTGAAATCAAGGGGGCATCATGCACTTTTTTGAAGAACGGATTGGCCAAATACTTCAATTACTGAAAGATTTGGTAACCACGGACGTGGTGAAGGTGGAACACTACCAGATGCTGAATCAAACCGTCAGCAAACGCCTGCCTCAGCCGCCGGGAAACGGAGAATGGCTGGAATATACCCCGGATGCGTCCCCCTGGGACGGAGACGACTGCTACGCCTGGTTCAAAACGCAGGTCACCATTTCCCCATCCATGGATGGCAAACCTGTGTACTTTGCCCTGGAAACCGGCCGGTTGGGCTGGGACGCGCTAAACCCGCAGTTTACCGTGTATGTGGACGGAGAGCTGCGCCAGGGCTTGGATGTCAACCACCGCGATGTGCTGTTGACTGATAACGCGCAAGCCGGACAGATCTTCACCATCATGCTGAGCGCCTATTCAGGCGTTGGCCAGGGCGACCTGCGCCTGCGGGGAACGCTTTTCTCTGTAGATAAGGAAACACTCGCCCTCTATTTCGACATGAAGACCCCTTTGGAAATTGCCAACCTGCTGGAAAAGGAAAGCGATGAATATATCCTGATTGTCAAAGCGCTGAATGAAGCGGTCAACCAACTGGATATGCGCGTGCCCGGAAGCCAGGCCTTCTTAGAATCCGTATCTGGGGCGCGTGCTTGGCTAAAGGAACACTTTTATAACACTGTGGGCGGGGATAAAAACCCCCAGATTTGGTGTGTGGGCCATACACATATTGACGTGGCCTGGATGTGGCCGCTCCGGGTAACGGAAGACAAGGCTGTTCGCTCCTTTTCTACCGTGCTTCAGTATCTGAAGGAATACCCGGATTACACGTTCATGTCCAGCCAGCCGCAGCTGTACCAGTATGTGAAGGACAACGCGCCCGAAGTGTATGAGGGCATCAAGCAAGCTGTGCAGGACGGCCGCTGGGAGCCCGAAGGCGCCATGTTTGTCGAAGCAGACTGCAACCTGGCCAGCGGTGAGGCATTGGTGCGCCAGATTCTCCACGGCAAACAGTTCTTCCGCCGCGAGTTCGGGCGGGACAACGAAGTCGTTTGGCTGCCGGACGTATTTGGCTACTCTGCCGCGCTGCCCCAAATATTTCAGCTTAGCGGCATCAAGTACTTCATGACAACCAAAATCAGCTGGAATGAGTTCAACCGCCTGCCCTACGATACCTTTAACTGGCAGGGCATTGACGGCAGCCGCGTTCTGACCCACTTCTCCCCCAGCCGCGATTACGACATGACCGTGCGCCGTGGCCAATGGGCCAGCCCGCACTTTACAACGTACAACGCCACCCTGTCACCCAACCATGTCATGGGTGCATGGAAGCGCTATCAGCAAAAGGACCTCTCCACCATTGCGTTGATGAGCTTTGGCCACGGCGATGGCGGCGGCGGCCCCACCCGCGACATGCTGGAGCACCACAAACGCCTGCGCGTGGGTTTGCCCGGAAGCCCCCAAACCAAGATGGCCGACACCCGCACCTTCTTCCGCGAACTGGAGCGCCAGGTGTCCGGCAGCTGGCGGCTGCCCACCTGGTCGGGTGAGCTGTACTTTGAGTACCACCGCGGCACGCTGACCTCCATGGCACGCAACAAACGGGATAATCGCAGAAGCGAGTTTGGCTACCAAAACAGTGAGCTGTTTGGCGTCATGGCCGAAGAATGGATGGAGCAACGCTACCCCAAGCAAAGGCTGCTGAAGGGCTGGGAAGCCATCGAGCGCAACCAATTTCACGATATCCTGCCCGGCTCCTCCATCAAGGAAGTGTATGATGACAGCGCCAAAGAGTATGCCTGGCTTCACAATGAAAGCGAAAGCATGCTGTCTGACAGCCTGAACGCCATGGCACAGGGCATTGCGGGGGATGCCGGCGACCTTATTGTGTTTAACCCCTTGCACTTCCAGTATAACGGCTGCGTGCGTGCCGGTCTCTTTCCCCAGGGCACACGGGTCGTGGATGGCGACCGTCCCCTGCCCACCCAGCAAAGCAAAGATGGTCAGCTGACGTTCACAGGAGGAGCCATTCCCGCCAAGGGCTACAAGCGTTTCCGCATAGGTAATGCAGTTGAGCAAACACGCACAGCCGAAATTGACGGCTTAGCGTTTGAGACACCATACTATCGTCTGCGATTCTCTGAGAATATGGAAATCGAAAGCCTGTGGGACAAACAGGCGGAACGTCAGGTATTGACGGCCGGACAAACAGGCAACCAACTGATGACCTATGAAGACCGCCCACACCAACATGACGCATGGGACATCAACAATTACTACACCGAACACGCCTGGCCGCTGAACCAGCTGGACAGCTACTCGGTACTGGAGAACGGCCCAGTTAGGTGCGTGGTTGAAATCAAGCGCAGTTACCTGCAGTCCAGCATCACGCAGCGCGTGATACTCTACCGCGAGGACCGGCGCATCGACTTTGAAAACGATTGGGACTGGAAACAAAGCCACATCCTGGCAAGGGTGCTTTTCCCGGTGGACATCATTGCCCAGGAGGCCACCTACGAAATACAGTTTGGTCATGTGCAGCGCCCCACCCACTTCAACACCAGTTGGGATGTGGCGCGGTTTGAAGTGTGCCACCACAAGTGGCTGGACGTATCGGAAAGCGGCTATGGTGTCAGCCTGCTAAACGACAGCAAATACGGCGCATCGGTGCATGAAGGCGTAATCGGGCTTAGCCTGGTGAAGTCCGCCACCTATCCCAATCCCGTGGCCGACCAGGAACGCCACCAGTTTACCTACAGCTTGCTACCTCACTTGGGCACCTGGCAAGAGGCAGGGGTACTGGATGCCGGATACGCGCTGAACAATCCGCCCCGCGGCATACGAAAGGACAATGTCGGCGGACACATGCCCAGCGAACAATCGTTTGTGTCCTGTGACGCACCTAACGTGATCATTGATACGGTCAAGCAGGCTGAAGAATCGGAGGCCACCATTGTGCGGCTGTACGAAGCCTGGCGCGGCCGCGCCAACGCGACACTGCGTTTTGCCCAGCCCATTGACCGCGTCTCTGTCTGTAACCTGATGGAAGAAAACGACCAACCCCTTGAACACACCGAACACACTGTTACTGTTCCGATGAACCCCTTTGAAATCAAGACACTGAAAGTCCTTTTCTCAACGCCCTAAAGAAAGGAGCGAACGCATGCGCATCGGTGAATTCACCGACACCTTCCTGCCAATCACGGACGGCGTTGGCCGTGTTGTACACGCCTACGCCATGGAGTTAACCCGCATTGGCCATCAGGTGACGGTGGTCGCCCCCATGTACAACACCGGGTATAGAGGCGGCTATCCCTTCGACCTCATTGACTTTGTTTCCATGAAGGTACCCACCGCCGGACAATACCGAACCGGCACCCCTACCACCGACACACACTACCGGCGCCGCATCATGGCATCCCCGCTGGATATACTGCACGCACATGCCCCCTTCGCCACGGGTCGGGAGGCCCTGCGCCTGGCAAAAGCGCGCAACCTGCCGCTGGTCGCGTCGTTTCACTCCAAATACTACGACGATTTTTACAAGGTAACCAAGAGCGATACGCTGTCGCGGATGGTGCTGAGCAATGTCATCAGCTTCTATGAAAAGTGCGATGAAGTATGGGCCGTCAGCCAGTCCACCGCGGAGGTGCTGCGCTCCTATGGCTACCAGGGGCCCATCACCGTCATGCCCAATGGCGCTACCCTTCGCAAACCGCAAGCCGGTGCCATGCAGCAGGTAGAGGAACTGTTCACGCTGGATGACACGTCGATGCTTTTGTTTGTTGGCCAGCTAAACTGGAAGAAGAATCTGCTCCGGGTGCTGGAAGCCTGCGCGCTACTAAAGAAACGCGACGTGCCCTACCGCCTTGTACTGGCAGGACAGGGGCCCGATGAGGAAAGCATTCAGCAAAAAATCACCGAGCTTAACCTGGACGACCACTGCACCATGACCGGTCACATTCAGGAGGTGAAGCACCTGGACGCGCTTTACCAGAAGGCCGCTTTGTTCGTGTTCCCCTCGTTGTACGACAACGCGCCCATGGTGGTGCGGGAAGCAGCGGTGATGGGTACCGCTTCTGTGTTGATACGCGGCAGTGACGCGGCCGAAATCGTCACCCACAATGACAACGGCCTGCTGTGTGAAGACAATGCGGAAGACTTGGCGGATTTGTTGGAGCATGCGCTCCAGAAGCTCGATCATTTGGCCCAGATGGGCAGCCGCGCCCGTCAAACCATCCCCATCCCCTGGTCAGCCATCATGCAGCAGGTGGTGGAAGCCTATGAGCGCGTCATACACGATTTCAAAGGGCGCAAACGTGCCTTTTCACTATCTCAACCCTAACCAATAGGAGGTAATTATGCAACTGGGTATCAGTTCCTATTCTCTGGACAGAGACATCGCAAACGGCGTCATGACCTTGCCCCAGGCCATCGACTGGGCCGCAGGGCAGGGCGCGGAAATCATGGAGTTGGTGCCCTTCTCCTTTCGCTTTGACGACCCGCAGACCGGGGAAATCAACAAGGCCTTCATCGCCGAGGTCAAAAAGGCCGCCAAGGATGCCAAGGTTGAGTTGGTAAACTATTCCGTGCTGGCTGACCTGCTGAAGGACGGCGAAGAACGCGAAAAAGAAATCGCCCGTGTATGCCATGAGGTGGACATCGCCGCCGAACTGGGCATGCCCCGCATGCGGCATGATATTTCGGCCTTCCGCCGGCCGCATAACCAAAACACCATCAAGGACTTTGATGAGTTGCTGCCCGGCATGGTGGAAGCAGTACAGCGCATCTGTGAGCACGGCCGCAAGCGCGGCGTGAAAACGCTGATTGAAAACCACGGCTTTTTCGTCAACGGCTGTGATCGCGTGGAGCGCGTGCTAAACGGTGTGAACAACGACAACTATGGCCTGCTGCTGGATACCGGCAACATCATCTGTATGGATGAAGACCCCTCCGTCGCGGCCGCTCAGCTGGCCGATCGCTGTGAGATGGTGCATCTGAAGGACTTCTATGTGCGCCATCGCGACCCCGGCGACTCCACGCTGTTTGACTGCGGCGGCAGCTGGTTCCGTTCCCGAGGCGGCAAGTACTTGCGCGGCTCCATCTTCGCCCAAGGCGACCTGGACGCCTATGCCATCATTGGCGCGCTGAAACAGGCTGGCTACAAGGGCCCCATTGCCATAGAGTTTGAGGGGCTGGAAGACGCGCGCTACGCGACCGCCGTCAGCCTGCAAAACGCCCGCAGAATCTGGGATCAAGCATAACGAATGGCTGAAGAGCTGCGCGCCACGGTGGTGGGCACCCACTTTCGCAATGACGAGAATGGGTGGTCTGTTGTCGATGTACGCTCCAGTGGTGACGAGGTCACCATCGTTGGCGCGCTGCCTCCGCTCAGCCCTGGTGAAAGCTGTGTGTTCACCGGCACTTGGGTGGAGCACGCCCAGTACGGCAGACAGTTCAAGGCTACACAGTGCAGCCTGGAAACGCCGGACACCATGCGAGGCATTGAGCGCTACTTGGGCAGCGGGCTCATCAAAGGGGTGGGCC
>CAYFSN010000017.1:5413-16088 GCA_964345845.1 uncultured Christensenella sp. | reverse complement strand
GATACCCTGGAGGTGCTCAGCGAACACCCGGAGCGGCTGCGTGAAGTGTCCGGCATTGGCAGGGTGCGACAAAAGCAAATCGCGGAAAGCTTTTTAAAGCAGCATGCTCTGCGCCGCACCATGGTGTTTTTGCAGAGTTACGGATTATCGGTGTCGCTATCGGAAAAAATCAGCAAGCGATACCGTGAGCAAGCCGAAAAGGTCATCCGC
The DNA here is from genome assembly GCA_964345845.1 of uncultured Christensenella sp. Lineage (GTDB taxonomy): Bacteria > Bacillota > Clostridia > Christensenellales > Aristaeellaceae > UBA1038. The sequence continues at coordinate 15,878 of CAYFSN010000017.1, read as the reverse complement.
CAGAACCCCTATCAACTCATTGAAGACATTGAAGGCATCGGTTTTCTAACCGCTGACCGCATCGCTTTGTCGCTTGGGTTCCCGCAGGATGGCGAACACAGGCTGAGAAGCGGCATCAAATACGCCCTGCGGGAGTATACCTTCTCGCAGGGGTTTACTTATGTCCCCCGGGATGCCCTCATCGCGCAGGCGGCACAGATGCTGCGCGCACCACAGCAACAATTGGATGATTGTCTGAACACCCTGCTGATGCGGCGGGAACTGATTGCAGAAGACATTGACGGCGGACAAGGCGTGTTTTTGCCGGATGCCCACACCTGCGAAAAGGAGATTGCCCGCAGGCTGGTGGACCTGGACCAGGCGTCCCAACAGATGATTGCCCAGCATGTGCGCGCGCAAATCACCCGGTTTGAAAAAGGCAACGGCATCCAGTTCAGCAAAACACAGCGGGACGCGGTGGAGCAGGTGACCCGCTCGGGCGTATTGGTCATCACCGGCGGACCCGGCACCGGCAAAACCACGCTGATCAACTGTGCTTTGTTTGTGCTGGGCGATGAGGAGGACACCCTGCTGTGCGCCCCCACCGGGCGCGCCGCCAAGCGCATGAGCGAAGCCACCGGACGCGATGCGAAGACCATTCACCGGCTGCTTGAGTTCAGCGGGGAGGATGGTCAGTTTCAGCGCGATGAAGAAAACAAGCTGGACTGCAGCTGCCTCATCGTGGACGAAATGTCCATGGTGGATGTCTACCTGATGCGCAGCCTGCTGCGGGCGCTGAAGCCCGGCACACGGCTCATTTTGGTTGGCGACAGCGACCAACTGCCCTCTGTTGGTCCCGGGAACGTACTAGGCGACATCCTGGCCTCTGGCCGCATCAAGCAGGTGCGGCTGACCGAAATATTCCGCCAGGATGAACATAGCATGATTGTGCTCAATGCCCACCGCATTAACCGCGGCGAGATGCCGCAGTTTAACAGCCGCAACAGTGACTTTTTCTTTGAACGCCAACAAGGCGCGCATGAAGCTGCGGAGAGCATCGTGGCACTTTGCCAAGCGCGCTTACCCCGTTTTCTGGGCGGGCCGCATACCACGGACGCCATTCAGGTCCTCTCCCCCACAAAGAAAGGCATCTGCGGGGTGAACAGGCTGAACACCTTGCTGCAGGATGCGCTGAACCCCAGGAAGGAAAAGACCCGGGAAATACTGTTTGGCGAAACCGCGTTCCGTCAGGGCGACCGGGTGATTCACACCCGCAACAACTACCAACTGCCCTGGCTTGGCCCCGGCGGCACACAGGGTGAAGGGGTTTTTAACGGGGACGTCGGCAAGATTGAGGCCGTGGACATGGAAGGGCGTTCGCTCACGGTATTGTACGATGAGGACCGCCGCGTGGAATATGAGTACGCGCAGCTGGAGGAATTGGAGCTCAGCTACTGCTTGAGCGTTCACAAAAGCCAGGGCAGTGAGTTTGACGCGGTGGTGATGCCCGTGATTGGCGGCCATCAGCGGCTGCTGAACCGCAATCTGTTTTACACGGCGGTGACACGAGCCCGCAAGCTGGTGGTGCTGGTCGGCTATGAACACGCCATCGCCGCCATGATACAAAACGACCACTACAACCGCCGATATACCATGCTGGCGCAGCGGCTGCAGGAAGTGCCTGGAATCGGGACATGACAAAACTGCCTACACTAATAAGAAACCTCCTGTTTCCGCGGGTGCGCTGCCTTGGCTGCGACGAGCCCCGGCAGATTGACCCCGGTGCGGCACTCTGCGATGATTGCGTGCGCGAACTGGAAAAACTAAGGTTGAACGACGGTGTATGTCCCCACTGCCTGTCCTTCAAGCGGGGCGAGGGAGCCTGCTCCTTTTGTGCAAACGGCGGCATGCAGCACCTGGTTGGCGCGTGGGCGCCGTTTCGCTACCACGGCGTCAGCCAGAAATTGGTGGTTCGTCTGAAGTTTGGCGGCATCCATCACGCCGCGGAGCCGCTCATCGATGCCATGCTGCACGCCATGCCCTCCAGCGGCTTTGGCGCCCTGGTACCCATCAGCCTGCACAAACAAAGGCGGCGGGAACGCGGCTTCGACCAGGCGGTGTTGTTGGCGGAACGCATCAGTTTAGCGAGCGGCCTGCCGGTCGTCATCGCCCTGGAGCGCATCAAGAAAACCAAACGGCAGTCCAGCCTGTCACACGACAAAAGGCAGGACAACATGGAAGGCTCCTTCCAGGCAATCCTGCCCGTAAAAAACATGCGGTTATTGTTGGTGGATGATGTGCGCACAAGCGGCGCCACCGCCAGGGCATGCGCCAAAGCGCTGCGTGAAGCTGGTGCTGAGCGTGTTGGGCTGCTCACCGCGACGGTGGCCGCGGGCTACTCCGAATCTTTGTCGTCTGTTACCGCAACATAAGCACGTTTGGCAATTTCATAGCTGTATCCCCTGCGCGCCAAGTAGGCGATGCAGCGGCGAAACGCGTCCTGCGGCTCCAGGTTTTTGCCCCGCAGGTATTTTTGCAGCAGCAGCATGGCCTGCTGCGCTTCTTCCTCCTCGGTCAGTTGTTCCAGCGCACCCTCGCGTACATGCTCATCGATGCCTTTTTGCTGCAATTCCCGCGCGATGCGCTGGGTGCCGTGTTTTGTTTTCCGCCTGCTGACAAGGTTTTCGGCGTAGCGTGCATCGTCTATGTAGCGCGCATCCTCAAGATACGCTACCACCTCGTGCGAGGCCTGTTCACCAAATCCTGCGTCCACCAGCTTTTCCCGCAGCAGCTGTGCGCTGTAGTCTCTGTTGCCCAGCAGCCAGGCAGCCCGCTTCATCGCCTCCGGCTTTTCCGCTTGTCGAACGCGCTGCAGGTAGGCGCTGCGGTCAATCTCCTCTCCCACTTTTAGGGGAAACATGCGAAACATCACCTTGGGCAGCACAAAAAACTGTCCGGATCGCAAAGTCACACGGCAGCGTCCCCGTTGTTTGGTGATTTGTTCGACTACATCTGCTTCCATGTGTCCTCCGCAAATGAGAACCGCAGCAGGTCCTCCACGATGTCGGCCAGAAACTCCCGCCGTGCCTCGGACACCCCAACACTGAGGAACACCATGCCGCGCTTTGTTTTCGGTTCAAAAAAAGCACCATGCACCGCGCCATAGGCATTGCCCTGATGGCCAAACAACGACGCTTTGTGCACCCGGACGTCCTCCAGTCGAAACAGCCCTGGCCCCTGGCGCATATACCGGGAGCGCTCGCCGAAGTCCGCCACGGGTGTGTGCATGGTACGCAGTGTGTCTTCACGCAAGTACCCGGGACGCATCAACGCCTGCACGGCACGCTCCAAATCTTCTGCCGCCATGCAGGCGTTCCCCTGCGCCATCAGGTAGTGTTCAAAGGGGCGCGCTTCATCAGCCCCCTTTGCAGGCCGGGCCTTTCGCTGCTGGGCATCAAAACCTGGTGTTCTGGCGGGCGGCAGTACGCGGCGCGCGTCTGCCAGCGTACCAGCAATGAACTGCGGGTAAAAGGATGCCGTAACCCCCAACGGCTCAAAGAAATGCCGCTGCATCAATTGCTCAAAGGAGCAACCCAATGCGCCCTCCAGCACACACCCTACAAGCCCCGCGCCCAGGTTGGAGTACTGCCACTTTTCTCCCGGTATATGGGTATGCCAACTGTCTCCGGCCAACACTTCATTGGCGGGAACTGTTGTTGACAAGGCGCGGGTATAGTCCCCGCCATCCTTAAGTGCGGCTGTGTGGGTTAACAGCATGTTCAGCGTAATGGGCGTGTCCGGTGCCTGCGGATGCCGCACCGCATAGGGCAAGTAGTCATCCACAGGCGCGTGCAGGTCCACCAAGCCGTCTTCAGAAAGTTTAAGGGCGCAGGCCGCCGTCAGCATTTTGCTGATGGAAGCCACGCGGTAGGCCGTGCCATCCGCCATGCCGTAGTCGTATGCGGCAACGTTTGCCTCATCGGTAAACAGCCGAAACGAGCCACCAGTGCAGCGGTGCCGGCGCAGAATGGCCTGCAGCGCCCGCTCCCCTGCGGGCGAAAGCCCTTGGCCAGATAGCGTCAACCGCTTTGGCGGCATCAGCCTAAGCAAACCTCGGTACAGCGTCTGTTTGTTCATGCTACGCTTCCGTTTCTTTCAAGCACATAGGTATACACAGCCGTACCAAGCAACAGCAAAGCCGCCAGTATGATGCCGCCCCAACCGGGAAGTAGAAAGGGCGCAATCAACGCCGCCAATGGCAGTGCATACCATGCTGAGCGCGCCTTCTGGCCGCGAAGCAACAACACCAAGCCCACGACAACCAGCACGAGGCTGAGCAGTTGAGACACCCGAACACTGCCCAGCATCAAGCTGTCTGTACGAAGTCCTTCTATCAGCAGTCTGCCCAGGCCATACCATACCAAGTACCACAGGAAGACGCGCCCATAGCGGCCACCCCGCTGCCAACGTATGCGGTTGCGATACAGAAAGAACGCGCCCAGCAAGTTCCACACCGATTCATAAAAGAAGGTCGCCAGGTGCCAGTTTGCCCCAATCTGCACCGCGAACGGGAACCATTGAAGCCGTGTGTCCGTCACCAGCCACCCATAGGCTTCGCCGTTGAAGTAGTTGCCCCAGCGCCCGATGGCCTGACCCAGCAACAGCACCGGCGCCACAATGTCTGCCAGCAAGGCAAAGGGAAGCCCCCGCCGCCTGGACAGCCACCACACCCCCAGCGCGCCGCCAATGACGGCGCCGTATATGGCTAACCCGCCCTGCCACAGGTACAGGGCGGTGATGGGGTTGTGCCGGAACTGTTCCCAGGCAAAGGCAACATAGTATAGTCGAGCCACCACCAGGGCGGGCGGCAGGGCGTACAGCACGATCTCCACGCCAAGGTCTTTTTTAAGCCCCAGGCGCTTTTCCTCCCGGGTGGCATGCCACGCGGCGATACCCAGCGCCAGGGCAATCAGAATACCGTACAGGTTCACAGTCATACCTTGTCGTTCACCATCTGCAGCAGTTCAATGATGGGTAGATGCTGTGGGCACGCCGCCTCGCATTGGCCGCAGGCAACGCAGCGCGAAGCTTCGCCGTTTTCTTTGCGAATGGCGTTGTACTGCCAGCGCAGTTGCTCGTAGCGGTCGAACATATATGCGTTGTTGTACATGTCGAAGATGCGGGGAATCAGCACGCCTTCCGGACAGGGCTGACAGTAGTTGCACTTGGTGCAGCCAATGCCAATGCGGGCCAGATATGCCTTCTTCAGTTCCGCCACAAAGGCACGATCCGCTTCCGTCAAGTTGTTGGGTGTAACGCGGCTGAACACATCCAGGTTTTCCTCCACCTGCTCAAACGTGCTCATGCCGCTGAGAATGGTGGCCACCTCCGGAAAATCGCCCAGGTAGCGGAAAGCCCACTCAATGGGTGACCACTTGCGCTCGTTATCCGCCATCATGGCGCGGATTTCCGCAGGCGGGTTGGCAATGGCCCCGCCGCGCAGCGGCTCCATCACTACCACGGGAATGCCGCGACGGCCGGCGTAACGCAAGCCTTCCACGGTGGCCTGATATTCATCATCCAGGTAGTTCAGCTGTATCTGCGCCATATTCCAGTCATGGTCGTCAATGATTTCTTTGAAGCATTCGTGGTCATCGTGGAAGGAAAAGCCCACCTGCCGGATGCGCCCATCCGCCAAGGCCCTGTTCAGAAAGCCTTTGTAATCAAGCCGCTGCAGTTTATGAAACGCATCCCGGCTGAGGGAGTGCAGCAAGTAAAAGTCCACGTAGGGTACATCCAGCTTGGTCAGCTGTTCGTCCAGCAGGCGGTCCATGTCCTGGTGCTCATTCACCAGCCACTGGGGCAACTTGGTGACCAGCTTCACCCGCTCGCGATACCCGTCCTTCAGCGCAATGCCTGTGACGATTTCGCTTTCGCCGTCATGGTAGCCATAGGCTGTGTCCACGTAGTTGAGCCCCCGGTCAATGGCGTGGCGTACCATGCGAATGGCCTCCGGCCTGTCAATGACGACGCGGCCTTCATCCACCTCGTGCACCGGAAGGCGCATCATGCCAAAGCCAAGGCGCGACACATCAAATCCAAGTTTTCCAAAGGGAACTTTTTGCATATGAACCTCCAATTTCAAATCCAAGCCTTTTGTTTCATCAGGTCAAGTACCGGCTGGTGCAGCATGCCGTCTTTTTGGTAATAGTACTGAAAGCTGGAGCGCACCTTGCGCCCGTCCGTCCAGGGAACCCAGCCAACGCCACGTGTGTCCAAACCATGCGCTGCGGCCATGCTCTCCGGCTGAACCACCGTGACGCGGTTGTGGCAGCGGTTGCCCAGAAACAAATCGAACACGCCCAGTTCCGGGTCCAGCGCGAAGTGGTTGCCGGTGTAACCGCTGATGGCAAATGCGCTGTGCCCCATCCACGCCGGCACTTCGCTTAGGTGTTGGTTCTCGCTCTTGGAGAATACCAGCAGCCCCAAGTACTGCCGATACCGCGGCCCCATGCGCCCGGTACGGTTGCGACCCAGTTGCATCAAAGTGGTGTGTTTCAGCAGTTTGCCGGAAAGCAAGCCCTGGGCAAAACGCACCATGTCGCCTGCAGTAGAAAACAGCCCTGCGTGCCCGCACATGTCATGCCCATCTGAAGAAAGCACGCGTGCTTTCGGGTCGTGCGGCATGCCGGGCGGAATCTCCCCCAGCATGGTATGCTCCCCATGTACGATGCGATGCTCAAAGCTGTAGTCCACACAGTCGCTCAGCCTGTCATCGGGCACCTTTGCCCAAGTTTCCCGCATGCCGCAGGGCTGCAGGATATACCTGGTCAAGTAGTCATAGAAGCGCAGCCCGCTGATACGCTCCACCAGGTACTTCAGCACCAGCGCATTCATATCAGAATACAGTTTGGCGGGCTCCGGCCCTTCAAAGCGTGCGGTGGCAAACACTTGCTCCTGGGCACGGTCATGACTTAGCTGGGCATCCACCCGCTTTGGGGTGCGAAGTACCGCTTCGTATGTCATAATGTCCAGCACTTTGGTGCCGTAAAGCGCGGGGAAGCGGTTATCCCGCTCCCCCATGTTGTCTTCCAGACGAAGATGACCCTTGTCCACCAACTGCATTACCGCCACCGCGGTGAACAGTTTGGTCAGCGATGCCAGGTCATACACGCTGGCGTCCGTCAGCGGCCGCGGGTCATCTACCAGCGTGCCGCCCTGCAGCCGCACTTCCCTGCCCAGCCCCACTGTGTGGGTACAACTTTCTGTGGCTGTACCGCAGCACACGGTCAGGCCTGTCAGCATGCCCATATCCTGCACCAGCCGGCGCATATTGTCTGGCAGGTGCGCCACAGGTTAGGCCAGGGTCTTGGCGAAGCTGCGGGCGAATTCCTTTGCCTGCTCAAGCTCCTGTTCATCCGGACGCAGCCGCACGCGGTAGCCGTCCATCACTTTCATTTTCAGCTGCCGCAGCCGCTCTGTCATGTTTGGTACGGCCTCACCAGACCAGCCATACGAACCAAACGACGAAGCAGGCTTGCCGCTGACCATGAAGGGATACAGCGCCGTCAGCACTTCGCCGATGGGCTTGAGCATGTCGCCCAGGAAGGTCGGCGAACCAAACAGGGCGCCGTCAGAATACGAAATGGCTTTGACGATTTCGTCCATGTTGTCGCGGGTGGGGTCCATTAGTTCCGCGCGCAGGCCTTCTTCTTTTAGGGTTGATACAATGGTTTCGGCAAGGGTCTTGGTGTAGGTATAAGCGCTGACATAGACCACCGCAACGGTTTTCTCCTGTTTGCCCGGGCCTTCGCACCACGCTTCGTAACGGGCGTAAACGTCGTCCAGGTCTACATCCAAGATGGGCCCATGCCCTGTGCAAATCATGCGGGGCGCCAGTTCCTTGGCGCATTTTAAGCCATTGACCGCAAACGGCTTGCGGAAGGGCGCCATGATGTCAAGAAAATACTGGTGCATCGCGTCATGATAGTCACTGCGGTCTCCCATCTTGCTCAGCAGCAGTTTGGGGTAGGCGTAGTGGGCGCCGAAAAAGTCACAGGTGAACAGCGTCTTGTCCACCGGGTCCCAGGTGAACATGGTATCCGGCCAGTGCAGATTGGGCATGGGGAAGAACTGCAGCTCCCTGTCGCCCAAGTCCAGCGTATCGCCCTTCTTAACAACGCGACTGTTGAACTCAGCCTTGATGATGTTGCTGACAAAGGTAACAGCGCTGTTGGTGCCCACCACCGTGATGTTGGGGTTCTTCTTTAGCACCAGCGGGATGATGCCCGCGTGGTCCGGTTCGGTGTGGTTGATAATGAGGTAATCGATTTTGTCAAAGGAGGTGACCTCCTCCACGTTGGCAAAGAACGTATCTTCGAAGCCTTGTTTCGCCGCTTCAATGAGCGCGGTTTTTTCTGTTCCCTTCAGCACATACGCATTGTACGTGGTGCCATAGGGCGTATTCATGATGATATCAAAGGTACGCAGGTCGGGGTCCTGCACGCCAACGGAATACAGGTTGTCAGTCAGTTTCAGCATCTACTGAACCTACCTTTCTTATTGCGATACAAGGATTATAGCACATGCACACATAACTGCAAACGAAACAGTATATGTACAAAAAACACAATATCGGGCTTTGACCTGCAGCGTGAGCGGACTTATAATGATGCATCGAACAGGAGGGAAGTACATGTTGAACATTCGGACAGTACGCACGGAAAACCCGCAGGATAAACCCGCTCCCGGAACGCCTTTGGGCTTTGGCCGTATTTTTACAGACCACATGTTTGTGATGAATTATGCAGAGGGCAAGGGCTGGCACGACCCTCGCGTGGTGCCCTTTGAGCGCCTCAGCCTTTCCCCCGCGGCCATGGTGCTACACTATGGCCAGGCCATGTTTGAAGGCATGAAGGCATACCGTGCGCCGGACGGCACCCCGCGCCTGTTCAGGGCGGAGCTCAATACCCGCCGGGCCATCGATTCCTGCGAGCGCCTTTGCATTCCGCCCATTCCCGAGGAAGACTACTTGCAGGCCGTCCGCGCCATTGTGTCGGCAGACGCTGACTGGATTCCCTCTGAGGCCGGTACATCGCTGTACATTCGGCCGTTCATCATCGCCACCGAGGAGTTTCTAGGTGTTCACCCTTCAGCGGAATATAAGTTCATCATCATCCTGTCCCCCAGCGGGGCCTATTACGCCAACGGCATGGCGCCCGTAGGCATCTGGATTGAGGATGAGTACGTGCGGGCCGTTCGCGGCGGCATGGGCTACATTAAGGCAGGCGGCAACTACGCCGTCAGCTTGATAGGTCAGGTCAAAGCGCAGGCTGAAGGGTATGCCCAGGTGCTGTGGCTGGATGGTGTGGAGCGCCGCTACATAGAAGAAGTTGGCGCGATGAACATCTTCTTCAAAATATCCGGCCGCGTCTATACGCCGAAACTGAGCGGCAGCATCCTGCCTGGTGTCACCCGCGACAGCGTCATTCAATTGCTGAAGGACTGGGACATAGATATTGAAGAAACGACTCTTTCCATTGATGCCCTGATAGACGACTATAACAAGGGCAGGGTGGAAGAAATCTTTGGCACGGGCACAGCCGCGGTGATATCCCCGGTGGACAGAATGCGCTATAAGGACGATGTGCTGGTGATTGGCGACGGCACCACAGGCCCGCTGAGCCAGAAACTGTACGACACCCTCACCGGCATTCAGTGGGGACTGCTGCCCGACCCGCACGGTTGGTCACAACCAGTATAAGTCGTACGACAACACTTGGTGCCGCTGCAAAAGCATCTGCGCTTTGTGCGAGGTCATATCAGGCGATAATCCGCGCATTTTGCGCCGACATTTTGAATGTTTTCTAGTGTATTTGCATATTCATGCAGTGTAACCGGTAAACCTTTTGCCAAAAAGAACAAGCGGCTGTCCTCAAAGAATAGGCGCTTATAATGAAAAAGATGTTTTCAAGAATAAATTCTTGGCACATGACCCAAAGTGCTTCATCACGAAAACGCCGAGTCTACATAGTAAATCGGCCAGTTGTTCCATAAGAATCGCCTGTGCAACAATGCGTTCTAACCGGATTGGTCAGAAACCTTGCAAATCGGAATTGAGTCACGTATAATGTGATGAAGCAGACAGGAAGGAATCAAATATCCTGTCGCAAACAAATACATGGGAGGTTATCCACATGAGAAAACTGGTAGCTCTACTATTGGCTGGCGTGATGCTGTTTGGCATCGTTGGCGCCGTAGCCGAAGCCGAACCCGCTGTTGGCGGCGAGATCATCTACGCTTCCACCACCGAGATTTCCGGCGACTGGTCCCATGGTGCGTACTGGACCAACAACGCCACGGACAACATGATCCGCGGGTTGATAAATGACTATTCCACCGTGTCCTTTGATCAGGGCGGTGCGATGGTTCAAAACGCCATGGTTACCGAAAGCATCGAATCCGTCGTGAACGAGGACGGCACGAA
>CAYFSN010000017.1:4564-5385 GCA_964345845.1 uncultured Christensenella sp. | reverse complement strand
GCCATGGGCAGCAAGTCCACCGGCTATCTGACCATGGCTGACGGCACCCTGTACAAGAACAACGGACAGGTCATGCCCGAACTGGCTGCGGCCCCTGAAGGCGAAGAAGAGACCGAAGAAGCGAAAGCTGCCCGCGAAGAAGCCAACAAGAAGATTGAAGAAGACTTCAAAGCTGCTGTGACCGCTTCCATCGCCGAAGTCAACGCGCCGTTCACCTCTGTGCGTCTGGTTGATGACTACACCTACTCCCTGACCATCGCCGCGGACAAGGTCCCCTACTTCTATGACCTGTCCTACGCGTCCCTCACCCCCCTGTCCATCGCCATGTGGCTGGGCGAGGGTTATGATGTGGTTGACGAAGGCGAAGGCGCCCACTTTGTTGGCGACATGACCGTCGAAACCCTGACCCCCAAAATTGAAGAAGCGCGCTTCGTCACCGAAGGCCGCGTCACCGCTGGCCCGTACAACCTGGTCTCCTATGATGTCGGCGCCAAGCAGGCTGTCTTGGAAATCAACCCCAACTACAAAGGCAACTTCGAAGGCCAGAAGCCTCACGTGCAGAAGATCATCATCGTGAAGGCCGAAAAGGCGACGCAGTTTGACGCGCTGGCCACCGGCCAGATCAACCTGATCTCCGGCCTGACCGGCGGCGACGAAGTGAACAAGGCGCTGGACCTGGTCGAAAAGGGCGGCTTCAGCACTGTTGACTACGAGCGCAACGGCTACGGCAAGATTCAGTTCGCCAGCGACTTCGGCCCCACCCAGTTCAAGAACGTCCGTCATGCGGTCGCTCACCTGCTTGATCGTCCCGAGTTCGCCAC
>CAYFSN010000017.1:0-4554 GCA_964345845.1 uncultured Christensenella sp. | reverse complement strand
CCTGGCCATGTGGATGTACAAAGACTCTGAAGAAGAGATGAACGAAAAGCTCAACACCTACCCCTACAGCCTGGAGACCGCCACCAACCTGCTGGTTGAAGCCGGCTTCGTGCTGGATGCGGAAGGCAACGATTGGACCAGCGGCGTTCGCTACAAGAAGGTTACCCCCGAAGAGGCCGGTACCTATGAGCACAACGTCACCCTGGCCGACGGCACCGTGTTGATGCCCGCCATCATCGAGTGGTCTTCCACCACTGACAACCCCGTATCCGAACTGCTGGTCACCATGTTGGCCAACAACCCCGACCTGGCCACCGCGGGCATGGAAATCCGCCAGAGCGTCATGGACTTTGACCAGCTGCTGCTGTGGATGTACCGCGACAAGAGCCAGGGCGAGCAGTACGGCGTGCCGAAGTTCGGCATGTTCAACCTTGCCAGCAACTTCACCCCCATCTATGACCAGTCTTACAACTTCACCATCAAGCCCGAAGAAATCGCCCAGGGCTACAATGTGACGTTCCTGTTCGACGAGACCCTGGACAAGCTGTCCATGGACATGGTCTATGGTGTTGAGTCCACCGATCGCGAAGGCTTCCGCAAGATCTGGGTTGAGTTCATCGACCTGTGGAACGATCTGCTGCCCGAGATTCCGCTGTACTCCAACGTCTACTACTCCATCTTCGCTGACAAGCTGAAGGGCTACACCGAGAATCCCATCTGGGGCTTCGAAAGCGCCATCGTTTACAGCTGGATCGAAGAGTAATCTCTGATTTACACTAACGTACCAATACGGGGACGGACCTCCGGGTCCGTCCCCATCGCCAAGTTAAGAAAAACATTGTAAAAACATCAAAGTGCTGTGGAGACTGAACAGCACTTTAAATTCCGGAAAGGTCGGTGCCCTGATGCTGAGATACATCCTGAGGCGGTTGGTGTACATCGTCATCTTATTCCTCATTATCACATTCATGATGTACGCCCTGTATAACTTAATTCCCTCTGACCCCGCAAGAGCGCAACTGGAGGGCATGCGGAATACCCTCAAGCCGGCAGAGTACGAAGCCTTGTACAAGCAAACCCGCTTGGAGCTGGGCCTGGATGACCCGCTGCCTTGGCGATACGCCAGGTGGATGGGCATGGTGCCAGACCGAATGGGTGACTACAACGGCATTCTGCAGGGCAACTTTGGTTTCTCCAATTTTTATAAGAAACCTGTGATAGATGTCATTCCGGAGCCGATGAAGTTTACGGTGTTCATTAACATCTTCGTCACGGTATTCGCGCTGGGCATTACCATTCCCCTGGGCATCCGCACAGCCGTAAAGAAGGACTCGGCACTGGACAGAAGCGTGCAGGTTTTCAGTGTGTTGGGGTACTCCATCCCCATCCATATTATCGCGCTGGTATTTATCTTCCTGTTCGCTGTGGTGTTGCGGTGGTTCCCCGTCATGGGCATGAAAACCGCCGGCAGCAGTTATACAGGCTGGGCCGCTTTCAAGGACTCCATCTACCACATTACCCTGCCGGTGATTGTGCTGGTGTTTGGCTCCTTAGGCAGTATGACCCGCTACGTGCGCAGCGCCATGATTGACGCCTTGTCCATGGACTATGTGCGCACGGCACGGGCCAAGGGTGTGCGGGAAAAGGTGGTCATCTACTCGCACGCATGGCGCAACGCGCTGCTGCCGGTTATTACCATCATCATCAGTTGGTTCCTAGGCATTTTCGGCGGTTCTACCATTACAGAGACCACTTTCTCGCTTAATGGTATGGGCCGGCTGAATATTCAGGCACTGAACAACAAAGACTATGAGTTGGCCCTGGCGATTCAGTTATTCTATATTGTTATCTCGCTGGTTGGCCGCTTAATCATCGACCTGAGCTACGGCTTGGTGGACCCGCGTGTCCGCATCACCAAGTAAGGAGGACGGAAAAATGAGCGAACAAAACAAGAAGAGAGAGTTTTTCCTCCTTCGCTGGGCCAAGCGCCTGTTTTGGGGCCCGCATCGCGAGCTGAGCTTCATGGAAGAAGAAGCGCTGCAAAGCCCGCTGCGGATGGTGATGAAAAACTTCTGGTCCCGCCGCATTTCGCGCGTCGCGGTGATTCTATTTGCCCTCATTCTGGTCATCGTCATCGTTGGCCCGTTGATGCTGCCCATTGACCTGAGCTATCAGGACAACACGCAGACCCACGTTCCCCCGGGCTACAACCTGCTGAAAGTGCCCAAGGAGCTGGAAGGCCACGTACGCAAGATTGCGCCCGGTACCACCTATGGCGTTGGCGTGGACGACAACGGCAAAGTGCATACCTGGGGCCACCTGCGCATTACCGAAACGCTGACAATGGCAGACATCCCCGAGGAAGTGCAGAATGCCAACATCGTTAACCTGGCCGCTGGCTATGACCACATTGCAGCGCTGGATGACCAAGGCCGCGTCTATGTGTGGGGCTCCACCCGCCTGGGGCAGGCCAAGCTGCCTGCCGAAATCACCGCTGCCATGGATGCAGGAGAGAACCTGAACATCAAGCAGCTGGCAGCTGGCAGCCAGTTCACTGCGGCGGTCACTGAGGACGGCAAGCTGTTCCTGTGGGGCAACGCTAACCTCAATGACATCAAGACCAAGAAAGACTACCGAGAGAACATCGCCAAGGTAGCTGTCAACGTCAATAGCTACCTGGTGTTGACCAACGACGGTGAAGCGGCGTATGCCGGTATGCAGCAAAACGCCTTCTCCACCGTGCCCGAATCCGTAAAGTCCGGCGTGGTGGACATCGCCTCGACTGGCTTTACCAACGCGGCGCTGAAGGACACCGGCGAGGTCATCGTCTGGGGTAACCCCAGCCGCGGCGAAGCCGATGTGCCTGAACACGAAGGCAAAATTGTCAAAATCATGGGTGGGCGCTACCACTACACTGCCCTGACCGACAAGGGCGAGGTGCTCAGCTGGGGCAATAACCAGTTTGGCCAGGCCACTGCCCCCAACGTAGACGCCAACGACCCCATTGTGGATGTGTTCGCCGGTTTCTACCAGAACTATGGTGTGCATGAATCAGGCAAAGTGACTGGCTGGGGCCTGCGGGGTTACCTGCTTGGCACCGACCAGTTTGGCCGTGACGTGCTGACCAGGCTGGTCAACGGCGGCCGTGTGACCATGACCGTTGGCGCAGTCGCAGTTGTTATCTCCCTCATCATCGGCATTGTGCTGGGCGGGCTCGCCGGCTACTTTGGCGGCGCGGTAGACATGTTCATCATGCGCCTGGCGGAGTTGGTGGGCTCGCTGCCCTTCCTTCCCCTGCTGCTGATACTGTCCGCCATCCTCAGCTCGCGCGTGCCGCGGCTGGAGGATAGGATGTACATCATCATGGTGGTGCTGGGCCTGCTCAGTTGGACGGGGCTTGCCTACCTTGTGCGTGCGCAGATTCTGGCTCAGCGCGAGATGGAATACGTCACCGCCGCCAAGTCTCTGGGTGTACGCGAGAGCGGCATCATCTTCCGGCACATCATCCCGAACGTCATTTCGGTCATCATCGTCAGCGCGACCATCAGCTTTGCTTCCAGCATGCTGACGGAAAGCTCGCTCTCCTACCTGGGCTTCGGCATTGTGCCGCCTACGCCCACATGGGGCAATATGCTGACCGGTGCCAACGACTCCATCGTCATTCAACAGTACTGGTGGCGCTGGGTGTTCCCCTCGCTGATATTCAGCATCTGCACAGTCTGCATCAACCTGATTGGGGACGGCCTCCGGGACGCCATTGACCCCAAGAGCAATGAGCGTTAAGGAGGAAAGCACAGCGATGGCATTGCTAGAAATAAAAAACCTGGAAACCCATTTCCGCACCAAGCGCGGTACCATCAAAGCCGTGAATGATGCCAGTTACACCGTTGAAGCCGGCAAAACCCTGGGCATCGTCGGTGAGAGCGGCTCGGGCAAGAGCGTTTCGGCGCTGAGTGTTCTGAAGCTGCTTGACTCCAACGGATATGTGGCCGGCGGCCAAATTCTGTTGGAAGGCCGGGATATCACCAACCTGAGCATGAGCGAGATGTACAAAATCCGCGGGAATGACATCAGCATGATATTCCAGGAGCCTATGACCAGCTTAAACCCCATCTTTACGGTGGAGCGTCAGGTGGCCGAGCCCTTTATCATTCATCAAGGGATGAGCAAGGAAGAAGCCAACAAAATGGTGGTTCAGATGCTGCGGGACGTCAAGATTCCCAACCCGGAAATCGTGGCCAAGCAGTATCCGCATCAGCTGTCCGGCGGCATGCGCCAGCGTGTCATGATTGCTATGGCACTGGCGTGCAAGCCCAAACTGCTCATTGCCGATGAACCCACCACAGCGCTGGACGTCACCATCCAGGCGCAAATTTTAAAGCTGATGAACGAGCTGAAGAGCGAACGCAAAACCAGCATTCTGTTTATTACCCACGACCTGGGCGTCATCAACCAGATGGCGGACGACGTCGCGGTCATGTACTGCGGCCAGGTAGTGGAAAAGGCGCCTGTTCGCGTCATCTTCGACAAGAAGACCAAGTACTCTCATCCCTA
>CAYFSN010000016.1:17221-28259 GCA_964345845.1 uncultured Christensenella sp. | reverse complement strand
GTCTTTAGACGTGGTGAGGCAACCTTTGACCAGGGCGCGGCCATGCTGTATGGGTTTGGCGAAAGCGGCTTCAACGCGCACCGCTTTGTCTTTAACTGCCTGGAAGAACCCATCGACATCCTGCGGCATGATCTGCTGTATTGCGTGAACTACCAAGGCAAGCGCATTCGCTTCTGGCCGGATGTCGCGCAGTTCGCGCAAGAGCTATCCGAGGTGTTTCCCAGTGAGAAAAACAACATTCACCGCTTTTACGCGGATATGCTGCGAATGTACCGACATGTGATGGTAGAGAACCCCAGCTATACCACAGCCGATGAAACCAATGGCCGCACCGCGCTGAAGAGCATGCTCAAACACCCCATCTCCTACCTGCGTTTCCTGGGCTACCTGAACAAGAGCGCGAAACGCCTGTTGCAGAAGTATTTCAGCGACCCGGAAATATTCAAGTTCTTTGATAAACTGACGTCCACCTACTGCTATGCCACAGTGGAGGAAGCGCCCGCGGTGCTGGCTGCGGTGATGTTTGTGGATAATCACGTAGGCGGCAGTTACTACCCTGCCGGTTCTACCCTGTTTTTGCCTGGGAAACTGGAGAAAGTCATTGAAGCGCATGGGGGAGACATGATTCTGCAGCGCGAGGTAGTGAAGATCCTTTTTGAAGCAGGCAAGCCCAGTGGTGTCGCGTTGGATAACGGTCAGACGTTGCTGGCGGATGACATCATCTACTCGGGCACAGTATGGAACCTCTATGAAAGGTTGCTTGACCCCCAGCATACAAGCCGCGCGCGAAGACAGTGGGAAAAAAGCCAGGTGCCCACGTATCCCAGCGTTGTGCTCTACGCTGTGGTGGACCGGCAGGCAATTCCGCCGGACACAGCACCCATTGAAATGCTGGTGGGCAACCCCGACAAACTGGATGAGAGCGAAGTGACCGCCTACATCCTCAGCATAGATGACAGAACGCTGTGCGCGGAGGATGAGCACACTGTGGTGGCCATAGGCCCCACCCTCCTGGACTGGCATGCTCCTGGAAAGGATGCTTACATGGCGCTGAAGGAAAAAGAGCAAGGGCGCCTGCTCAAAGTGCTGGAAAAGCGTTTCCCCGGCATTGCCGGTGCGGTTCGCTATGCAGAGCTTGCCACGCCAAAGACCATAGAGCGATACACCCTGAAAAATGGCGGTGCGGTTGCCGGGCCCAAGCAAATGTTGGGCCAGCATATGTTCCGCCGGCTGCACACACGTACCCGGTGGGACAATCTCTATTGCTGCGGCGAATCCACCGTGATGGGTACGGGCACGCCCACCGTTACGGTATCCGGGCTTTCGGCGGCCAACGCCTTGCTAAAAAAATTGGGCAAAGAGCCTTATGTGTATGAACCAGACATGAAAAACTATGTCCGCCTGGTGGAAAAACCCTTTACTGCCGACCTACTTTTTAACGGTTACGATGAAGCGGACCGCGTGGTGATGCGGGAGGCCATGCGCTGCAGGCTATGTGAACACCCCACCTGCTCTCGGCTGGTCGACATCCGCGGCATGATGCGCCGGGTGGCTGTTGGCAATTTTGTGGGAGCAAACAAACTGTGGCGCAGGGACCGGGTGGGCCCGGATGCCCTGGCGAAGTTTGAGACCACCTGCATTCGCGCCATTGAAAAGCAAAGGCCAGTCGCAATCCGCCAGGTCATTGAACACATCCAGGGAGAAGGCGCGTGAGCGCGGTATTTGATGCCATCATAGTGGGTGGCGGAATCGCGGGGCTGACAAGCGCGGCCTATCTCTGCCGCCATGGCCACCGAACGCTGTTGTGCGAGAAGGCCAGCAAAACCGGCGGCCTGGTCAATACCTTCCGCCACCAGGGCTACGCCTTTGACGGCGGCATCCGTGCTTTTGAAAACTCCGGCATTTTGCTGCCGATGTTGAAGAATTTGAACCTGCCTCTGTCCTTTTTGCCCAACCCGGTTTCGATTGGCATCGCGGACAAGTGGACCAACTTGTCCGGGGAGGGTAGCCTGAGCCGCTACGCGGATATGCTCAAGTTCATTTTTCCGAGCAATCACAAGGATATCGATGACATCACACAGGAAATACAGCGTGTCATGGGCTATATGCACGTGATTTACGGCATCGACAACCCGCTGTTTCTGGACAACATGAAGGACCCCAAGGTGCTGAAAACGCTGCTGCCATGGCTTTTGAGATACCATGTAAACATTCGCAAGGCAAGCCGCCTGAGCCAGCCGGTGAATGCCTACTTGCGGACGCTGACGGACAACCAGGCGCTGGTTGATATGATTACACAGCACTTCTTTCATAACACGCCAACCTACTTCGCACTCAGTTACTTCGGCCTGTATCTGGATTACCGTTACCTCACAGGCGGCACGGGCCAGTTGGCCGAGGCTTTAACCGATTATGTGTTGCGCGCTGGCGGTGAGGTTGTTACGGATACGGACATTACCCGCGCGGATACGAAGGAAAAGCGTGTGTACACTGCCTCCGGCGACTGCTATGGCTACCGGCAGCTGGTTTGGGCGGCCGACCAAAGCGCGCTGTACAGGGCAGCCTCACCGAGCACCCCCGGCGCTGAGCGCCACAAAGCGATGATGGCGGGGGCCAGGGGCAATGATTCCGTCCTCTCGCTGTTCATGGGCGTGGCGGTGGACCAGGCGTACTTCGCCGGCAAAAGCGGTCCCCATGCCTTCTACACGCCTTCTACCCTTGGGCTGTCCACGCTGGAAGATTGGCGCACCCAGGCTGCCCAAGCAGACCTCGATGCCTGGATAGCGCGGTATCTGGAGCGCACCACCTATGAGATCTCCTGTCCGTCCCTGCGGGATGCAACGCTTGCGCCAGAGGGGAAGACCAGTGTCATTGTCAGCACCCTGATGGACTATGACCTAACCCGGCATTTGGCGGATAGTGGTCAGTATGACTACTTCAAGCAACTGTGCACAAACAAAATCATCCAGGTGCTGGAAACTTCGGCGTTTCCGGGCATTTCAGCGCAGATTGACTTTACCCTGTGCGCCACGCCGCTGACCATGGAGAGGGAAACCGGCAACGCCCAGGGCGCGATTACAGGCTGGGCTTTTGACGCAGGCACGATGCCGGCGCAAAGCGAGTTTACCAAGATGGCCAAGGCCATCCAAACGCCATTCGCGGGCATCCACCAGTGCGGACAGTGGACCTTCAGCCCCTCCGGGCTTCCGGTGTCCATTTTAACGGGGAAACTGGCCGCGGACGCGGCGCATAGGGAACTGGGGAGCAGCACAGCTAAGGGGCGATAGCAGGCTGACGGCTAACTGTGCAGGAATACAGCGCTAATCGATAAATGAAACCAGCCGCGAACGCGGCTGGTTTCGTTCAGTCAGTTCAAAAGCGGTGCTTGACTGTTGTTACCACTTACAACTTAATAGCTCTTATTGCTAATCTCCACGTTCACATTGTCACATCACATCATCCGCGGCACCACCAGCGCCTTGGGGTTGCGGGCGTCATACGTGCTGGATACGTTGTAGGGCACTGTTTCGCTGGACAGCCACTGCAGCTTGTCGCCGAACAGCTCGCCCAGTTTATCAGTGAAGCGCGCGTTGTAGGGCACCTGGATGGTGCCGTCCTGTTTGAACAGCAGGGCGCCAAAGCGGGAGGTGCCGGTAATCAGCCCTTCGCTGGCGTTGACCAGGCCGGTATAGTGCAGGTAGGGTACATACAACACATCCTGGTCCTTGGCCATGTTCTGCAGGTCGTCCAGGGTGTTTACCTGCTGGCTGCCGCCTGCCAGGCTGAAGCTGCGGTGCATGACATCATGGCCGGTGGGCTGTTCGCCGTGCTCGTCCGCCGCCTGCTGCGCCCAGATAAAGCCCGTGAACACGCCGTTGTCGTACCAGGCTTTGGCCGAACGGCGCCGGCCGAATGTATCCACCGGGATGGCGAAGGCATCCAGGCAGGCGGGGTCCTCCCACAAGGTCACCTGCTTGTTCAGGCGCTGTGTGCCAATGTGCTCCGGGGCGTTGATGCTGTTGTCGCGCTTCATCATACCGCCGTTGGTGCCAAGGAAGGTGAGGAAGTTGGCGTACTCCGCCACCGCGGCGGGGCCAAACACCACCCTGTAGGGCCCAAGCGGCAGCTGCACCGCGGGGCAGTGCTGGTACTTGTCCTTCAAGTAGGCAAGCTGCGCGCGCATGGCGTCCGCGTTTAGGTCTTCATAGCGGGTGGCGCTTTGCTCGGCGTTGATTTCCCACTTGTCTTTCAAAGAGGCCAGCACCAGGGTAATCTGCGCGTCGCTGGCCTGCCAGGCCACATGGTGCTCGGTATCGGTGGACATATCCACCGTGCGGGTCAGCCCCACGGAAAAGTTGCCCGACAGTTGCACATCGTCGCTTTCCAGCCCTTGGGTGGCGGTGTTGATGTAGTTTAGAATCTCCTCATTGCTGATATGCGCCAGGCGCTCGTCATACCCCTGTTCAGACACAGCGCTTTCCTCAATGGCGGGGAAGGTGGGCTGATAGGTCAATGGGCTTGCGAAGTGCAGCATGCTCTTTGCCTTGTCCACCGCCTGAAAGAGCGACTGCTGGTCGTCCAGGTCGCACATCACCTGGGCACTGGCGGTTTTGCGGTCGCCGTAGGCGGTGACGGACAGCCGGCTCAAGGCCTCGCTGGTGTTCAGCGACACGCCGGAGTTGGCCAGGCGCACCAGGTGGCTGTCCTCCTGGTGAAGCGACAGCGCGGCCTGCACGCCCAGGCTGGCGGAGCCTTCAGGGTCTTAATGGCTTTGTTCATGGGCATTGTTATTCACCAACCTTTACATTGTCAAACCGGCAGACGGGGACACCGTGGCCCAACTGTATCACCTGGGAGGGCATGCCCTTGCCGCAGTTGGGTACGTACTGTACCTGCCAGGTGCGCTCGTCGCCCACAGCGCTTAACGAATTGTAAAACGGCAGCGTATCGCCGGAGTAGCCGGCCGAGCGCACCACGTTTTTCACCTGGCCGTCTTCCACCAGGTAGGCATAGTCGTTGGCGAAGTGGAACTGCTCCCGGTTGGAGCCGATGGACCAGCTCTTGTCGCCGGACAGCACGATGCCCTTTTCGGTGGAGGCGATGATGTCTTTAAGGGTGCCATCGGTGCCCGGGTCCACGGAGATGTTGGTCATGCGCTCAAGCGGCGTGCGGTAGAAGGACGATGCACGGGCGGTGCCGCCGGAGGATGTGAAGATGGCCCGGCCGGCGCGCTCGTTGGCTTCCGTCACCATCTGCCGGGAGGTGATGGCGCCAACCAACTTGCCTTTTTCAATCAGCATGTAGTTTTGCGCCTGCACGCCGTCATCGTCATAGCCAAAGGAACCGGGGCTGTTTTCCAGCAGCGCGTCCGCGCGCACGTTCAGCTTGCTGGTGCCGTACTGCAGGCTGCCAAAGTCCTCAAGCCGCACAAACGAGCCGCCCGCGTAGCTGAGTTCATAGCCCAATATGCGGTCCAGCTCCAGCGGGTGGCCGATGGTCTCGTGCACCTGCAGGAACATCTGGTCCGGCATCAGGATGACGCTGCGCACATCATGGGGGCACTTGGGCGCGACCAGGGTCTCGTTCAGTTCGCGCACGATGCGCTCAGCCTGCTCAAGCCAGTGCGCTTCCTGCATGATTTCCCAGCCGCGGGTGCTGCCCATGCGCGGCGTGGTGTAGCTGCGCCCCTGGGTTTCGCCGCCAATATCGCGCCCCTTGATGAAAATGTTGGGAAACAGTTCGCGGATTTCCTTGTGGATTTCCGCGCCCTCGCTATCGTAGTACTCCATGGTGCGGGACTGCGCCATGATGTACGCCACCCGTTGGGTGACCCCCTGCTGGTTTAGCGCCGTGTCCATCTTGCGCAAAAAGGCAGCCTGTTCGTCGTGGGGCACCATGAGGGTGTCCTGCGCACAGGGCGACACAAAGCGGCCGCTTAGCACCTCTTTATCCGCCAGGCGGATGGGGCGGGTCATGCGCCCGGCCGCGGCGCGGGCGTTTGACAGGGCCTTTTGAAAGGTGCCCGTGATGTCGCTTAAGTTGCTGGAGGCAGCAAAGCCCCAGGCGCCGTCTGCCAGCACGCGCACGCCAAAGCCGCTTTACTTTTCCTGGTCAAAGCTGAGCATGTTGCCGTTCAGCATGGCCATGTGCAGCGAGTCGTCCTTGGGGTAGTAGCGCACGTCCGCGTAGTCGGCGCCGCTTTTCATCAGCTGCGCCAGTTGTTCTTTCCAGTTGTATGCCATTGATACGCTCCCTTCGGCATTTATGTTGCGATGGTTTATTCTAACACAAGCAGCAGTGGCGCGACAGGAAGAAATGCGTCAAAAAAAGAGCGGGGTTGCCGCTCAAGTATGTTTATATAGAAGTGGCTACCGCTGCAGCAGCCGCACGTCCTGCCCCATAAAGCGCAGGCGGCGGCAAAGTTTGGTGTCCAGCAGCCGGCTGGTGATGCGCTCGGTATAGCGCCGCTGCAGTTCAGACAGCCCCAGGTTGGTGCTGATGACGGTGTGGCGGCCGCTGGTCAGGCGCAGGTCGATGAGCGCGAACAGCTGCTCGATGGTGATGTTCTCCCACATGGGCTCGGTGCCCAGGTCGTCTATCAGCAGCAGCTGCGCGTGCTGCCAAGGGGCGGGCTGCTCCTCCCTGGAAAAGTAGTGTTTGCGAATCTGGTTGAGCAGTTCATTGGAGGTGAGCGACAGCACGGACACGCCCCGGTCGGCCGCCCGCACACCGATGGACTTCAGCAAAAAGGTTTTGCCCAGGCCGCTGCCGCCGTACAGCAGCAGGTTTTGCACCTCGCTGTGGGGCAGGCTGTTCGCATAGCGCTCGCACTGTTCGCGCAGCAGGCGGGTATAGGCGCGCTGGCTGACGTCCTCGCCGGGCATGGGCTCGGCGGGGAAGATGCTATCGTTATAGTTTTCAAAGGTGTGGCGGCCGTCCCCGATGGTCTCCCCGCTGAGCAGCTGATGGTACCGCTCGGTCACGCAACTGCACAGGGTTTTCAGTTCGTCGCCCGCGTAGCCGCTGTCCCGGCACTTTTCACAGCCATAAATGGGGGAGAGGTAGTCGGCCGGATAGCCGTTATCGCGCAGCAGTTGGGCGATTTTCTGGTTGCGGTCCAGCGTATCCTGCTCGATGGGCCCAGGGTGAATGCCCTCCATGGCCTGGCGCAGCCCGCGCATGATGGCGGCCTGGCGCTCCTGCATCAGCTGGCCGATGGCGGGCACCTTGGCCGCCACTCCGTCGCGGCGGCGGGCTTCCTCCAGTTGGTTTTGCTGCTGCTGCGCCCGGCGCTCCTGCAGGGCGCGGGCTAATTGCTCGTTACCGATCATACTTGCGGGCCTCCTCAAGCAATGTGCGGGTGTCCCGCTCCAGCGCGTCTTCGTCTAAGGTGCGCTGTTGGTACTGCGCGGCCAGCGGCTGCTTTTGCGGCCGTCCCGGCGCACCGCCGGTAAGCGGCACCTTGTCGGGCGTGGTGATGCCCTTCTGGCGCCACTCCGTCAACACTTTTTCGATGTCTTCAAACCGGCCGCGGCGCACCGCCACTTCCTTTGCGGCGGCGACGACCATGTCGTGGGTTGATTGTTTCAGCAGCTGCTCATAGGCGGTCAGCACCACCGTGGGGCTGATGCGCGTGCCAAGGGCCTGCAGCACTTCTCTGGCGCCTTGCAGGGCGGTGGTTTCCCGGGCGATTTGGGAGGTGACCGCTTGCACACCGCCCCCTGCGCCGCGTCGGCGCAGGCCGTTTAGTATGCCATCCAGGTAGCCAAAGGAGGGGTTGGACGCCTTGACGGTTTCCGTGCAGGCGGCCAGCACCGCGTCCGGCGCAAAGCCCCAGTCCGCCGTCCACTTGCGGTAGAGGGCCAGTTCGTCTTCCGTGGGCTGGCGGCGCAGGTTAAACCGACGAAGCACCGCCCGGGCACCTTCGTGCACTGTGCGGCTGTGGCCCAGAAAGTTTTCCGCGTCCTCCGGGGTTGTGATGTCTTCTTCCCGCATTTGTGTCGCCAACTTGCCGGCGGCATTGAAGGTGAAGTTGCGGCCCCGGGTGTCCTTGCAGTAGTTCAGCAGCATCAGCACCACTTCCTGGGGCAGTTTCAGGTCCGTGACCCACTCCCAGGCCGTGACAATTTCACTGGGGCGCACCTTGCGTTCGTTCTGGAAAACCGCGTAAACGGCTTCTGAGAAAGCAATGTAATCCTGGTCGCCGCCCTGGGTGTCCTGCCCGGTCAGCAGGCGCTCGCCCAGGTGGTACAGGGTGTAGTTTAGCGGGTTGTCAGATACACGGCGTAACAGCCGCCGCCGCTCCCAGTAGCGAAGTGCTGCTTCAATTTCGTCTGGGGTCATGCCCAGCTCCTGGGACAAGTCCTCCATGGTGAGGTCATCATCCCGCTGCTGGGTGTGGTACAGCGCGCTTAAGTAGACCTTCACATGGTCGCCCTTGGCCTGGGGCATATACTCGGTGATGAACAGGTTTTCAAGCGCGGTTACGCCCAGTACCCTGCTTTGCGGGTCCGGTTTAAACATGTGATGGCCTCCTTTCAGGGGGATGTTGGGGGGCCTCGCCGTCCCATACAGGCAGCGCCAGGGCCGCCTGTACGCTCTGCGCCACCTGGCTTGCCAGGTTGGGGGCGGGGAAGGGGGGGCCCAGCGACACATGCAGGAAAAACTCCAGCGTGCCGCCGCTGCCTGTGACGGGGCTGTGGGTCACGCCGGACACCACAGCGCCGGGTAAGGCGTTGATGTAATCAATCAAGTCAGAAAGCAGGGGGGCATAGGCATCGTCCGCGAGCTTACCAGTGCGGCGGGCTTCCATGTCCTCGGTTTCAAACAGCGGCTTTACCAGGCACAGCAGGTCGCCCTCGCCGTGCAATATGGCCTGATACAGGGGAATGGCTTTGCGCAGGGACAGGTAGCTGAGGTCCACTGTGCCCAGCGTTGGCCGCGGGGCAAGCGTCAGCAGGCTGTCATCGCCGATGTTGGTGCGCTCCAGGTTTTTCACCCGCGGGTCCTGTCGCAGGCTGCCCAGCAGCTGCCCATAGCCCACATCCACCGCGTACACCAGGCTGGCACCGTGCTTAACAAGGCAGTCGGTAAACCCACCGGTGGAGGCACCCGCGTCCAGGCAGACTCGACCCTCAACCGATAGGCCAAAGTCTTTCAGCGCGCCTTCCAGTTTGTAGCCGCCCTTGGCGGCATAGCGGTCGTGCAGGCCCTTTACTTGAATTAGGGCGTCTTCCCGCACCATCTGGCCTGGTTTGGCGGGCTTTCCATCGATAGAAACGCGGCCGCTGATTAGCATGGCGGCCGCTTCTTTGGGCGTGGATGCGATGCCCCGCAGCACCAGCCGCTGCTGGATGGGTAGCTTCACGGGGCTTCCATCTCCTGACGCAGGGTGGTCAGCACCCGGCGCTCCATACGGGAGACCTGCATCTGGGTCATGCCCAGTTTCTGGGCGGTGGCCTGCTGGCTCAGCCGTTCCTGAAAGCGGTAGCCCAGCAGTTTTACTTCCATGG
Source organism: uncultured Christensenella sp. (assembly GCA_964345845.1). Taxonomy (GTDB): domain Bacteria; phylum Bacillota; class Clostridia; order Christensenellales; family Aristaeellaceae; genus UBA1038. The sequence continues at coordinate 18,747 of CAYFSN010000016.1, read as the reverse complement.
CGCTCAGCGCCTTCATGGCTTTTCGCAGGTCTTCGCGCGCTTCCAGCGCGTCGTAGCCGCTTTCATCGTCGCCCAGCTTGTCAAACAGCATCAGGCCGTTTTCGTCCGGCGCGTCAAAACTGGCCACCTGCTGCTTTTCGCGCATGGCTTTCACGTCCAGCACGCGCTGTACGTCCCACCCCAGCGATTCGGCCAGTTCGGTGACCATGGGCTCACGGTGCAGTGTCTGGGTCAGCTTTTCCGCGGTGCGGTCCAGCTCGATACCCTGCTCGCGCAGGCCGCGGGGGGTGCGCACAATCTGCGCCCGGTCGCGGATGAAGTTTCTCAGCGTGCCCGTGATGGTGGGGGTGACGTACGTGGTAAAGCGCAGCCCCCGGTTGGGGTCATAGCCCTTGAGGGCTGATATCAGCGCCATGGCTGCCACCTGTCGCAGGTCCTCCAACTCAATCCCACGGCCCACAAAGCGGGCCGCAATGGCATAGCTAAGCGGCAGGGCGGCCTTGGTGGCCGTTTCCAGCTTCTCTTCGCCCGGGTCCAGCGCATAGGCGTGGGCAGTTTCGTGGATTAAGTCTGCGTTCATCTTAACTAACAGTCGCGGGGAAGCGCATCTGCACGCAGTGAATGCCGCAGGAGTCTCCCTCCAAGTGTACATCGGTTACAAGGGTGCCGATAATCAGCCTGGCCATCTCCGGGTCCTGCGGGACGCAGTTCTGGGTGCCAGGGGCGCGCTCGGCGCAAATGCGCAGCAGCAGGGCGTCAGGCTCTACCTCGCACACCACGCGGATGTGCTCGGCCTGCCGCAGTTGATGGGTGAGCAGTTCCAGCGCTTCATCAACGGCGGTTCGCACGTCGTCAATCATGTCGCTGGATAGGTTCGCCACCACGCCCATGCCGTTGAGCGCGGAGCGGATGACCAGGCCCCACTCTTCCTTGGCGGGCACGGTCAGGGTCATACGGTTCATTGTTTCTTTACCACCTTTATATCGTCTCGAAGGACATATTCCAACAGGTTGGCGCGCGCGTCATCCGCGTCATCGCACCACCAGTCACGCGGCGCCAGCAGGGTTATATCCTCATCCGGCAGGTTGATATACACGGGAATATCGCCCTGCATTCTGCGGAGCACCTGTTCGCACGCCGGCATTTGTTCGCGCTTCAGCCTTAAGTATACTTTGACAGGAGCTTCTTTGGCAAGTACCTCAGGCGGGCGGGGCGGCCCTTTGGGGATGCCCCGCAGCTCCTCAAGCGGCAGCACCCGGTCCACAATCAGCTTGATGTCCTCATCTTCCCGAACGGACAGTTTGCCTTCCACCAGCACGGCCGCGTCTTCCTTCAGGTCTTTGTATTCCCGGTCGTATACGGCGGGGAAGATGAGCCCCTCGATTTGCCCGGTGAGGTCCTCCAGTATCAGAAAGCCCATCATGCGGCCTTTGCGGGTGCTGCGGGCGCGCAGGTTCACCAGCATGCCGCCCATGCGTACGCGTGTGCCGCCATGCTGCAGGCCGTGGTCCTCTTCTTCGCGGCTT
>CAYFSN010000016.1:0-17157 GCA_964345845.1 uncultured Christensenella sp. | reverse complement strand
GGGTGTCCAGTACGTACGTATAGTCGTCCAGCGGGTGGCCGGACACATACACGCCTGTCACTTCCTTTTCCATGTCCAGCATGTGCTTGCGGGCGTATTCCTGTAAGGGCGGGTATTCGTTTCGCTCCTGCTTGGGGGCCGCTTCCCGCGCGATGTCAAACAGCGAGACCTGTCCGTCCACGTTGTTGCGGCGCATGCTGCTGCCTGCGTCCATCACGTCTTCATACACCATCATGCACTGCACTCGGTTGGCGCCCAGCCCGTCAAAGCAGCCGGCCTTGATGAGGCTTTCCACGGCGCGCTTGTTGACAAACTCGCCGCTTACCCGGCGGCAGAAGTCGAAGATGTCTTTGTAGGGCCCATGGGCTTTGCGCTTTTCTACGATGGTGTCCACCGCTTTTTCGCCGATGGAGCGGATCGCGGCCATCCCAAAGCGGATGCTCTTGTTGCCGTCTTCATCCAGTTCCACCGTGAAGCGGGCGACGGAGTGATTCACGTGCGGCGCCAGCACCGGGATGTTGTTCTTGCGGCAGAAGTGAATGTAGCCGGCCACAGCCGCGGCCGAGCCGATGAAACTGTTCATCATGGCGGCCATGAACTCAGCGGGGTAGTAGTACTTCAGCCACGCGGTGTGCATGGCGTTCACCGCGTAGGCCGCGGCGTGGGACTTGTTAAACGCGTAGCTGGCAAAGCCTTCCATCTCGTCAAAGATGTGCTCCGCCGCCTCTACACTGACGCCGTTGTTCACAGCGCCACGCACGCCCAGCGCCTCATCGCCGTACACAAACGTATGTCGCTCCTGGTCCATGACGGCCTTTTTCTTTTTGCTCATGGCGCGCCTGAGCAGGTCGCTGCGCCCCAGGGAGTAGCCCGCCAGGTCGCGGGCGATTTGCATGACCTGCTCCTGGTACACGATGCAGCCGTAGGTTACATCCAGTATGGGGGCTAGCAGTTCCGTTTCATAGCGGATGCTGGCGGGGTCATGCTTGCCGCGGATGTACCGGGGAATGGACTCCATCGGCCCCGGGCGGTACAGCGATATGGCGGCGATGATGTCTTCAAAGCCCTCGGGCTTCATGTTGGTGAGGAACGTGCGCATGCCGCTGCCTTCCAGCTGGAATACGCCGTCGGTATCCCCGCGGGAAATCATCTCGCAGACCTTCGCGTCCTCCAGCGGTATGTCATCGGGGGTAAGGTTTATGCCCTGCTGGGCCAGCAAGTCCAGCGTATCGCGGATGACCGTCAGCGTGCGCAGCCCCAGAAAGTCCATCTTCAGCAGGCCCAGGCGCTCCACCACGCCCATGGCGTACTGGGTGGTGATGATGTCATCGTTTCGCTGCAGCGGCACATAGTCAGTTACCGGGTGGCGGGTGATAAGGACGCCCGCGGCATGGGTGCCCGCGTGGCGGGGCATGCCCTCCAGCAACAAGCCAGTGTCAATCAGGCGCTTCACCCGCGGGTCGCTTTCATAGCTATCGCGCAGTTCGCTGTTTACCTTCAGCGCGCGCTCCAGCGTGATGTCCAGTTCGCGCGGAATCATCTTGGCGACGACGTCCGTCTCCTGGTAGCTGTAGCCCAGCACCCGGCCTACGTCCCTAAGCACACCGCGGGCGGCCATGGTGCCAAAGGTAATGATTTGGCTGACATGGTCGTGGCCGTAACGGCGGGCCACATAGTCGATGACCTCCTGGCGGCGCTCAAAGCAAAAGTCCACGTCAATGTCCGGCATGGAGATACGCTCCGGGTTTAAAAAACGCTCGAATATCAGCCGGTACTTCATGGGGTCTACCAGCGTGATGTCCAGGCAGTAGGCCACCATGCTGCTGACACCGCTGCCGCGGCCGGGGCCTACGATGATGCCGTTGTCGCGCGCGTACTTGATGAAGTCCCACACAATGAGAAAGTAGTCCACATAGCCCATGCTGACGATGGTGTCTATTTCAAATGCCAGGCGCTCCCGGGCCTCCGGCGGGTTGCCGGGATACTTCCGGGCAAAGCCCTGCTCCAGCAGCCTGCGGAACAGTTCCTCTGCCGTTTCTCCGTCCTCGGTGGGGTAAAAGGGCAGGTGGGTGCTGGAAAAGTCCAGGTGAACTTTACAGCGCTGGGCAATTTCCTGGGTGCGCTGGATGGCGTTGCCCAGGTCGGGGAACAGGGCCAGCATTTCCGCTTCGCTTTTGACATACATCTGGTCGGTGCCCATGCGCATGCGGTTTTCATCGTCCAGGGTTTTTCCTGTTTGGATGCAAATCAGCACCTCCTGGGCGGAGGCGTCTTTCTGGTCCAGGTAGTGGGCGTCGTTGGTGGTAACCAGGGGCACGCCGGTTTCTTCAGACAGTTTTATCAGCCGGGGGATGACCACCTTCTCCTCACGCAGGCCATGGTCCATCACTTCGATGAAGAAGTTGTTTTCGCCCATGATGTCCTGCATGGTGCGGACATAGTCCCTGGCGTCGTCATACCGTCCGTCCAGCAGCAGCTTGCTGAGGTCGCCCGACAGGCAGGCGCTCAGCGCAATCAGCCCTTCGCTGTGCTGGCGCAGCAGGTCGTAGTCGATGCGCGGGCGGTAGTAGAAACCGCGTATCCACGCTTCGCTGACCAGTTTCATTAGGTTTTTGTAGCCGGTATCATTCTCGCACAGCAGCACCAGGTGGCTGTATTCGCGGCTGATGACCTGCTTTTCGTCCATATCCGGGCAGACATACACCTCGCAACCAATCACCGGGTGGATGCCTTCGTCCAGGCAAGCCTGGTAAAAATCCACAACACCGTACATCACCCCATGGTCGGTGATGGCGCAGGCATCCTGCCCCAATGCTTTCAGTTTCTTCAGCAGGGGCTTGATGCGGCAGGCGCCGTCCAGCAGGGAATACTCGGTGTGCAGATGCAGATGTGCGAATGCCATGCAGTCCTCCTAAACAAGATGATTATATCATGTCAGCGCAACGCCACCAACCGCTGCCGGCCTGTTGAACCGATGCGGTATTTTGGCTATACTGACGCCGGAAACGGAGGAGTCATGCAGGAAAACACCACCATTGCAGCATTGGCCACGCCGCCTGGCAGCGGGGGCATCGCCATTGTGCGCATTTCGGGGCCGCAGGCGGAAGACCTGCTGCGCGCCGTATTCCGTCCGGCGGGCAACAAGGATGGCTTTGATAGCCATGTGATGTCTTATGGCCATGTCATGTGCGAAGGCAAGCCCTTTGATGAGTGCATGGCGGTGCTGATGCGCGCACCCAGAACCTACACCCGGGAGGATGTGGCGGAGGTGCATGTGCACGGCGGTGATTGGTCTGCGCAGACACTGCTGAACACACTGTTTAAACTGGGTGCCATTCCGGCCGAGCCGGGAGAGTTCACCCGCCGGGCGTTCTTAAATGGCCGTATTGACCTAAGCCGCGCCGAAGCCGTCATGCAGATGATTGCGGCCACCGGCGACCGGGCGGGCCGGGCGGCGCTGCATGGCCTGCAGGGCGGCGCCAGTGCCTTTATCCGCCGCGCGCAGGAGGAGTTGCTGTCCATCCTGTCTGGTGTGGCGGCAGCGCTTGACTACCCCGAAGAGGTGGATGAGGAAGAGGCTACTACTGCGCTCGCGCAGCGCAGCCGGGCGCTGTCGGATTCGTTGCTGGCCGCGTGCGATGAGCGGGCCGCCCGCATATTGGACAGCGGCCTGGAGGTGGTCATCAGCGGCAAGCCCAATGTGGGCAAGTCTTCGCTGCTCAACACCCTGCTGGGCGAGGAGCGTGCCATCGTGACCGATGAGGCCGGCACCACCCGGGATGTGGTGCGCGCCAGCGCCATGCTGGGCGGCGTGCGGGTGAACTTCTCCGACACTGCGGGCATCCGCCAAAGCGACCAGCGGGTGGAGAAAATTGGCATTGAGCGCGCACGACAAGCCATGCGCACCGCCGACCTGGTGCTGGTGGTGCTGGACCAGGGCATCGCGCCGGACGATGAAGACAGGGAAATCCTGCAGTTGGCGTCAACACGTCCCCACCTGGTGGTGCTAAACAAGTCCGACCTGCCGCCCGCGGCGGAACAGCCCCAGGGCATCCTCATCAGCGCCCGCACGGGGGAGGGGCTGGACACCTTGCGAGACGCCATCATCCAGCACGCCGGCTTGGCCGGTGAGGGCGACCTGCATCTGGCCCGGCACATGCGCCTGGCCCGCAAGGCAGCCGAGGCGCTGCAGGAAGGCGCCGCCGCCATGCAGGCTGGAGAGGCGCTGGACCTGTGCGCCGTGCACCTGCATGAAGCGCTGTACGCCTTGGGCGAAGTGACGGGGGACCAGGTCACCGAAGACCTGCTGGACCGCGTGTTCGCGGACTTTTGTGTGGGCAAATAGCATGCAAAAAAGAAGTGCGTTTGCCCGCGGCATGACGGATGCCATTCCCATCGCGCTGGGGTACCTGGCGGTGTCGTTTACATTCGGCTTAAAGGCACGGCAGCTGGGGCTGACGCCCTTTGCGGCAACGCTGATGAGCCTTACGAACCTGACCTCGGCGGGTCAGTTTGCGGGCGCCTCCCTTATCGCGGCCGGTACCAGTGTGCTGGAACTGGCGCTGGCGCAGCTGGTCATCAACTCCCGGTACTTTTTGATGAGCGCTTCGCTGTCCCAGCGGCTGGATGCGTCCCTGCCGTTTGCTACACGCGCGCTGATGGGCTTTGGTGTAACGGACGAGGTGTTCGCGCTGTCCGCGGCCCACCCGGCGCCGCTGCCGCTCCGCTATCACCTGGGGGCGATGGCGGTGTGCATACCCGGCTGGACGGTGGGCACTTTGCTTGGCGCGGCGCTGGGGTCCGTGCTACCGGGCAACTTGATGAACGCCCTGGGCATCGCGCTGTACGGCATGCTGATGGCGGCCATCATCCCCGCCGGCCGGCAAAACAAAACCATTCGCCTGATCATCATTGTGAGCATGGCGGCCAGCGCCATTGCGGCTTATGTGCCGGTGCTGTCGGCCATTCCTTCCGGTATCCGCATCGTGGCGCTTACCCTGATTCTGACCTCCTGGGCCGCCCTTCGCTGGCCTGTGAAGGAGGGGCGCTGTGAATAACACCTACTACCTCATTGGCGTCATGGCGCTGACCACCTACCTCATCCGCGCGGTGCCGCTGCTGGCGCTTCGCCGGCGCATCACCAATCCCTTCATTCGCTCATTTCTTCACTACGTTCCCTATGTCACCCTGTCGGTGATGATTTTTCCAGATGTACTCAGCGCCACCGGCAACCCGCTGTCGGCGCTGGCTGGCTTTGCGGCCATGGGCGCGCTGGCGTGGGCCGGCCGCAACATGTTTGTGGTAGCCCTCAGCGGCTGTGCGGTTGTGTTCCTGGTGGAACTGTTCGTCACAATTTTGTAATTTTATCGTTTCTCTATTTACCCTTGTGTTCTTGGTGCTATAATAGGGTACCGCAGATGCGGAAGAATGGAGTAAACGTAACAAATGCGTAAAATGTTGACGCTGCTTGTGGCCCTGGTGATGTTGCTTGGCATGCAGCCAGTGAACGCTCAGCCGGTTGACTTTGCCGACCTGCGCCACCTGGCGCCGGAGGGTACCTTTTTACAGCCGGGCGAGACGCCCATTTCCGGTATTGACAGCTACAAGAGTGAGAACATCTCCATCACCGTCACGCCCCAGCGCGTGGCGGATACCGATGTATACGTCGCGGACATCTACGTGGCGTCCGTGCGGCACCTGCGCCGCGGCCTCAGCCATGATGCCTACGGCAAGCAGGCGCAGAACATCGGCACCATCGCCTACAACAACAACGCCATCCTGGCCATGACGGGGGACTACTCCCACCTGTTCAGCAAGGGGCTGGTGGTGGCCAATGGCGAAGTCATCCGCAAGAGCGCCAATGCCATCCGTGACAACTACCTCATCTACCCTGACGGTACGGTAAACGCCTACAAGCGCGGTGAGATGGACGTTAAGGAAGTTGTTCAAACCCCCATCTGGCAAAGCTTCCTGTTTGGCCCTTCGCTGCTGAAGGCCGACGGCTCACCCTATGACAAGTTTGACTCCAAAATCGGCGTGGCCAATCCCCGCAGCGTGATTGGCTACTTTGGCCCAGGCCACTACTGCTTTGTCATGGTGGACGGCAGGCAGAAGAACAAGAAAGGCCTGGCCATGGTGCCGCTGAGCCACTTCATGTCGGAACTGGGCTGCCAGTCTGCCTACAACCTGGACGGCGGCCAGTCCGCTATGCTGTGGTTCCAGGGAACCATTGTCAACAGCCCCTACAAAGGCGGCAGGGCATTGACGGACATTGTATACATTGGTGAGTAATGCCACACAGTTTCTCGCGCGGCCAGAAGGCTGTGCTGGCCCGGGTGGGCAAGTTCATGCAGTCCGGGTGGTTCGTCCAGGGGGATGAGGCCAGCAACCAGTCCCGCCGCGCCCTTATCGCGCATAACATCACGGCCAACGTTACCGCCAACCTCATTGGCGGCAACTTTTTTACCGGGCTGCTCATCGCCCTGCAGGCGGACGACGCCTTTGTAGGGCTCATTACCATGCTTACCTTTGGCGCCAACGTGCTGCAGCTGTTGGCGCCCTATGTGCTGGAGCGCTTTGAGCGCAGAAAGCCGCTGATGGTGGCGCTGAAGATTATCGCGCACCTCATCAACATCGTATTCATTGGCCTCATACCTTTCCTGCCGGCCAGCCAGCATACCAGGCTGGTGTTGCTGGGCTTTTCGGTCACAGCGGTCAACGCGCTGAACGCGTTCATGGGGCCTGGTTTTTCCGTATGGCATATCGCCCACATTCCCTCCAAAGTGCGGGTGCAGTATTTTTCCCTGGTCACCATGCTCAACGGCATATTCGTCGCCGTGTTTAACCTGCTGGGCTCCGGCGTGGTGGACTTGTTTAAACTTGAGGGGCAGGATTTGTGGGGGCTGACCGTGCTGCGCGGCGCGGCTGTGGTCATCGCGGTGGTGGATGTCATCATGCTGCTGCGCATCACAGAACTGCCGCGGGAGCAAAAGCAAAACAAAGTCAGCCTCAAATGCCTGCTGACCGAGCCCTGGAAGCACCCGGTCTACCTGCGCAGTGTGCTGGTGGTGCTGCTGTGGAGTGTGGTGGTCAACCTGCCCAGCGGCTTCTACAGCGTGTACCTGCTAAGGGAGTTGGGGGTCAGCTATTCCTACATCACAGTGGTCAACGCCTTCAACGTGGTGGTGCTGATGCTGCTGACGCCGTTTTGGCGCAAGGTGTACTTAAAGCACAGTTGGCTGCGGCCCCTGTCTATCGCGGTGCTGGCGCTGGCGCCGCACTACGCGGTGCTGGCCTTTGTATCAGAGGGGTTGCTGTGGTTGTACCCGGTTGGCGTGATATGGAGTTTCCTGTGCACCAGCGGCATCAACCTGGCGTTTTCCAGTGTGGCGTTTATCAACCTGCCCCAGGACAATCAAACGCTCTACGTGGGCTTTTACTCCACGGCCAACTTCCTGGCAGCGCTCACCGCCGCCACGGTGGCGCGCACCTTTGTCACCAGCTTGGGCGGCCTGCGCATTACGCTGCTTGGCGTATCCTTTGGCGAGAAGCAACTGCTCATGCTCATTGTCGGCGTGCTGATGGTGGGGGTGGGCCTCGGCATACGCATCATCGCCGCAAAAAACAAGGCGGAGGGTGTGGAGCACTGACCATTTTCTCCAGGCAGGGATCTTCTACTACATAGCCAGGGTTAACAATCTTTCTTATCGCTTGGGTAGGAGATTTGCTTGTTATGCTAAATACTCTGTTTAGGAAGTACATATGGAGGGGGCGCGATGCACAACAAAAGTGGGGCATCTCTACTAAGAGCCAATGCGTGCTTGGTGGTTTTGTTGCTTGTGTTCATCCCTGTTTCAGCGTTCTGCGAATTGCAGTCAAACACCGAACGATATAGTTTTGACTATACCGCTGAAGACGGATATCAAGGCGATTACATTGGCGTGCTCAACCGCGCTTATCCTGATGGTAACAGGCGAAGCACTGGCTTTCTCAACAACTTAGTTGAAACGGATATCCCGACTATGGAAGTGGTGGGAAATCGAGCACCTGACCCGAGCATTTATAGAAGCAAAGCCTATCGCGAACCCGACCCATACGCATCCTCTTTGCCTGAGGCGCAGGCATCCCCGAAGAACAACTGGGAAGTGGGTTCGCAATGGAACTTTTTTGTTGAAAGAACCCCTGCGTTACCTGGCGGCAGGCAGGTTGCTTTTAAGGTTCTGGCGGTAGGTAAGCATTGCCGGATATGGACGCCGCTTAACGCTGCTTTATACCCCCTTGACGAGATAGATGCGACCTATGCACAACAGGCTGCAGAGGCCTTTGATGCGCAGTTCCCTCATACCACGAGGGTCTTTGGTGATTTTCTGGATTTGCGGGGGGATGGCTTGGTCAATGTTCTTTTTTACAATATCGATGGACCGCTTGTAAGCGGAATGACCAGCTATTATGACCTATACGAGGAAGTAACCATTAAAGGAAAGGCGTATGAGAGCAATGCCGCGCCAATGATTCACATAGACACCTTTGGCATCGCGGGCGTCGTCCGCATGAATGCCGATGAGGAAGTTACACAGGATATTACCCAGTGCTTTCCGGTGATGACGCATGAATTTCAGCACCTTATCTACGAGTCAAAAAGGTATCATGATCCCGATTACAGGGCCTACTGGGCTTCGCAGACCCAACTAAGCAACTACATGAATAACCTGGACAACGAATTATGGATGACGGAGTTCCTGTCCGCAGCGGCTACCATCCTGCGCCATCCTGGGATTTTTCAGGATGATTATGTCCCATACTGGTATGATCACAACGCAAACTATGCGGATGTGTCTAATCACTTCACCAAGCATGCCACAATACAAGCGAGCAAGCATTACATGACACAGCGGGGGCGAACCATCTATCAATGGCAAGGACAGAAGGATGACTATTCCCTGGTTGCCTTTCTTGCGCAGTTCGCCTATGCACGTGGAGGAAAGGAAGTCTTTCAGAAGGCCTGGGAAATATGGGATGGACAGCGGGACAAGACCGGTAAACCAAGTTCAGTACAGGCAGTAGCGGAGGCATTGGGCTATACTGACTTTGGATCTTTTCATCAAGACTTTGTCCTATCGTTACTGTTCAACGACGCCAATTCCGAAGGCGGAAGGTACCGATTGTTCGCTGAGTTGGACAACGCAGACACAAAAAAGATGGAAGAAGCATTGTCCATGCTGAAGCCTCCGTTGATAATTGGAAACGAAGCCAAAATCGAGCCCGGCGGCTATGTTGTGTTCAAACCAGTTGGGGGCGTATATGTTCCCCCGATTACAGCGATGGAGGGCCTGACATATATAGGCGTGACAGTTAACGATTGAGCAGATGAGCAACGGGCTCATGATTGACACGGTTCATAGTATCCACCATACAAAGACAAAACACGGGAAATGCTGTAGCATCCCGTGTTTTTCCTGGTCGAGGTGACAGGATTTGAACCTGCGACCTTTTGGTCCCGAACCAAACGCGCTACCAAACTGCGCTACACCTCGTCATCGTGGAGCCAATGAAGGGACTCGAACCCTTGACCTGCGGTTTACGAAACCGCTGCTCTGCCAGCTGAGCTACATTGGCGCGCTGGTAAATCAGCGGATTGTAGTATAGCATGCGTCCGGGGTATCGTCAAACCTAAAAATGCGGAAGAATGTGTTATACTGTCCCGCATGCGACGACAATAAAATGGACATGAACAGCAGGGAGGATGGCAATGGCGGCGCAGCGGATTTGGCAAGAGCACCCCTTTGAACCGGTGGCGGACGAACAAAGCCGGCTGCTGATTCTGGGGACCTTTCCGTCTGTCCGTTCCCGCGCTGAGGGCTTTTACTACGGGCATCCACGCAACCGCTTCTGGCAGGTGATGGAGGCGGTGCTGGAGGACACAGCCCCGGCCGATATCCCCGGCCGCGCGGCGTGGCTGAAAGGCCACCGGGTGGCGCTGTGGGATGTGTTGGCCTCCTGTGAAATCACGGGCTCCAGTGATGCCAGCATCCACCGGGAAGCGCCAAATGACATCGCGGGGTTGCTTCATGGTACCGGCATCCGCACGGTATTCGCAAACGGCGCCGCGGCGTGGTCGCTGTACCAGCGGCACTTTGCGAATGTGGGGTTGCCCGAAGCGGTCAAATTACCCTCCACCAGCCCGGCCAACGCGGCGTGGTCGCTTGAGCGGCTGGTTGCAGCATGGCGGCCCGCTCTGCGGCAAGCGCTGCATGCACATCAAGTACAAGGCGGTACGTTACCGTGAAGCATATCTTTGTCATTAACCCAAAGGCGGGCCTAACCAGCGCACATGCGCACATTGAGCAGGCGCTTGCGCCTATGAAGCAAAGCGGTGCGGACTGCGAAACCTATGTCACCCGAGCTGCTGGGGACGCCAGGCGCTTTGTCGCCGAGCGCGCGCAGCAGCACGCAGGGCCCATTCGCTTTTACGCGTGCGGCGGGGACGGCACCCTGCACGAGGTGGTCAATGGTGCGGTGGGTCAAGCGAACGCCGCCGTGGGGGCCTACCCCTGCGGCAGCGGCAATGACTATGTAAAGTATTACGGCGGGAAAGACCGCTTTTTGAGCATCGAGCACCTAATCGCGGGCGAGGAAACCCCGGTGGACCTGCTGGGTGTAAACGGATACGTGGCCATCAACATGGTGCACTTTGGGCTGGACAGCCTGGTGGCCGCCGTGATGGAGCGGGTGCGGCGCATGCCCCTCATCGGCGGGAGAAACGCCTACCTGACGGGTGTTGTGGGCGCGCTGTTACAGTCCTTGCGCTTCAACTGCCGCGTATGGGCGGACGGCCAGCCGCTGAACGACGGGCAGCTGCTGCTGTGCACCCTGGCCGGCGGCAAGTATGTGGGCAGCAAGTACCTGACAGCGCCCCGCAGTGACAACACCGATGGCTGGATGGACATCTGCCTGGTGAAGCCCATGTCCCGCCTGCGGCTGCTGCCCCTGATGAAAGCCTATGAGCAGGGCACCCACCTGGATGACCCGCGGCTAAAGGACGTGCTGATTTACCGCCGGGCCAAGTCCGTGCGGCTCAAGGGGGAGCAGCCCTTCAGCATTCTGCTGGATGGCGAACTGACCAAGGTGCAGGACGTCACCATCAACGTACTCCCCGGCGCGGTGCGGTTCATTGTGCCCCAGGCATAATCAGTGATCAATGAAGTACAAAACCGCCGCCCTTCTTCACGGGCGGCGGTTTTAAGTGTGTCGCTTTTGTTTACAGCGGCCGAATCAATATCAGCGGCGTCAGCTCATCGCCCTGGCCGGAGGGGTTATCCCGCATGGCGTCCTGTATCTGCTCATCGGTCAGCGGAAAGTCCTTGGACTTGGCCAGCTGGTCGCGCTGGATGTCGTTGGCGTCCATCAGCACCACAGGGATGCGGGTTTTTTCGTACAGTTCATCGCACAGCTGCTGGGGGTTGGGCGGGTTAATCAGCGCCATTTGCTTATACACGTCGAAGCTGCTGCGCTCGTAAAAGCCGTCGATGCCGCCGACGCCTTTGCCGCACACGCGGTAGAACACGCCCTTCACCCCAAAGGGCTTGGTCACCGCTGACAGGAACGCCGCGGTCAGCACACGGGGCAAGCCGCACATGTCGATGACCATCTGCATCTTGTAGGGCTCGTGCATGCCAATGCCCGTGCTGTTGCTGGCGGCAAAGCGCCACAGCAGGTTGGCCCAGAAGCCGGGCTTTACTTCGTCCCGGGTGCGCACGCTTTCCACGCACATGGCCATCACCTTGGCACCAAAGCTGAGCACATCGCCGGGCTGATACAGCGGCCGTACGTACTTTTCAACCAAGGCGGCCTGGTCTTCGCCGCGGGCGACGAAGTGGGTTTGAATGGCGAAGCGGTCATACTGCTGCCCGTCGGCGCCGCTGAGGGTGCCCCGGTCAAAGTAGGTGATGCCCGCTTGCTCTCGGCGCTGGCTGTCCAGGTTGCGTGATTGGCTGCTCATAGGTTCCTCCCTGTGATGATTCGCGGTTACTTTACTCCAACCCGCATAGGGTGTCAACGGCGCGGGGGCTACCAGTAGCGCGCCAACTCCTTCACGTCCACATCCTGTATGAAGTCGCGCTTGATGATAAGGAAACTCTTGATGTCCTGCAGCACCGTGAACATCAGCGCGCGGTCTTCAAACTCGGGCCGGGTGACGGGAAGGGGCGCCTGTCGGTACAGCGCTTCAAGGTTGGCGTGCAGTGCCAGCAGCCCCACGGCGTTGTTGCGCTCAGAAAACGTATCCGCGGTGGTTTCCAGGAACCTGGCCAGCGGTTCGTGCAGGTCGTACGCGCCCTGGATGCGCTCCAGGTTATCCCAGATGCGGTGCAGCAACACCACCTGGCGGGAACGCATCTGAAAGTAATTCGCGGGGTAGGTGGAATGCCCGGCAAACCGGTTTTCACCCACTTCCACAGCGGCGGCATGGTAGGTGCTGAGGCTGGTTTCGAGCGCTGCAAAGGCAGCACGTACTTCCTGTCGCTGGGACTCGGGCGCCGCAGGGGCCGTGATGCGAACCGCCATGGCGCGCAGCAGGTCCCTCAGGGCGTCCTCCACCTGGTCGCGGAAGTGTTTCAGCGGCCGCCGTTGGTGGGGGATGAGCAGGTTCAGCGTAACGCCCACAGCCGCGCCGATGGTGAGGATGTAAAAGGCGTTGAGCATCATGGGTCCCTGCATGTGGCCAACGCTGAGGAAGTGGGTCGCCAATACGGCATTGCTGGCGACCACCGCCTGCAGCCCCAGCAGCAGGCACAGCCCTACAAAAATCAACAGGAACAGGCCAAAGCTTAACACCGTGAAGCCAAGCGGGCGCATGATGGCAAAACTGAGCCCCAGCATCAGCAAAAAGGCGGCGTAGCGCTGCACGGTGGTCTTCACTGTTTGGTCGCGGCTGTTTTGTATGGTCAGCAGTGTGGTGATGCCGGCGGCGGACGCGAACTGCAGCCCAAACAACTCCGCCAGCATAATGCTAATGGTGGCACCCAGGGCGATTTCCAGGGTGATGAACGGGTTAAGGCCGTGAAAGCGCTGTTTCTTCTGGCGGGACAAACAAAAAAACCTCCTGTGTTGTCTATCAGCATCATACCCGGATGCGGAGCTAACGGCAACAAGCCCGCAGCTGTGGAAAAACCGCCCTCAAGGCCTTGCGACCTTTAACAAACCGGCCTTGACGCTCACAGGGGATATCCGTATGATGTTGGCGGATATCCGCCTTGTATTGACTGTATTCTATGTTATTAAGGATGGTGTTTTATGGATTTCTCCGGCAGAATTTTTCTGGCAGCCCTGGAAGAGGACAACGAGCAGCGCTCCCTGTTTCGCGTGCGGCTGTTGGTGGATGAAAACGGCATGGTGGACCCTGAGGAAATGGACCTGCTGGGCGATGAGGGATGCCTGCGCATCGTGCCCGACCGACAGGAGCAGTACACCTTCAAAGAGCGGCTGCGGCTGCTGGGCCCCGTGTGCCTGGTGGACTTAAAACACAGTTCTCCAGAGCTGATGAAGGTGCGCCCCAACAAGAACTATGCCCCCACCAAGGGTGAGTATAACCAGTACGTACTGTATTCCGATACCGTGCACGCCATCCACAGCCAGCCGGTGTATGAAGTGGTGGCCAACCCTGGTTTGGTCACCCCGCTGACCCGCGGCTATTATCTCAGGAAGGGCGGTAACATTCAGGGGCCGTATGACCGGGAGACGGGGGACCTGCTGGACGCGCTAAGCTGCATCGCGCCCGACAGCGACAAGCTGTTCGCGGTGGAACTGCCCGATGGCCGGGAGCATATGTTCTTCTGGCCGCGTGTGGTGGCAGGCCAAACGCAACTGCAGCGCAGGCCGGAAAATCTGGTGCCGCCGCCGGCGTATGATGCGTATGGTTGGCAGGCGGGTCAGGAAAACAACGCCGCAGCAGAGGAAGCGGGTACACCGGCAGAACAGCCGGAATACGCAGAAGCCGCGCCGTCGCCATCAGCGCAAACAGAGACCGCCGATAGCACGGCGCAGGCCGCACCGGAAGAAGCCGCCGCAGCCATTGCCCAGGCACTTGGTGGCGCGGGCTTTGCCGTCTCAGCGGATGACGCCATGAACCTGCTGCTGTGCCTGCTATTGTTCCCGCGGGTGCGCTTGAAGAGCCGCCACCTGTGCGACGCGATGTTGGCCGCCGAGACGCTGGCCAAGGCGGTGGAAGCACAGTGGGTGGCGCCTGGCAGCGGCGATTTCCGCCGGCAGAGGGGTTTCCGTTTT
Source organism: uncultured Christensenella sp. (assembly GCA_964345845.1). Taxonomy (GTDB): domain Bacteria; phylum Bacillota; class Clostridia; order Christensenellales; family Aristaeellaceae; genus UBA1038. The sequence continues at coordinate 2,877 of CAYFSN010000016.1, read as the reverse complement.
TCCTTAGAGTCGGCAAAGGGGCAGGAAGTGCAGTTGGTGGTAGACGGCGACGCCGCGCAAAGCACTGTGCACAGCCCTTGGCCCGTGATTTCATTGGACACCAAGCCGGGGTTCACGCTACCTTTGGGGGATATGCAGACTGTACAGGCCAGGCCGGAGGTGTTGCTGGAGGCCCTTGCGGCCACAAAAGCCGAAGCAACTGAAGAGCTGACGCAACCTTTGGCAGACGCCTATGCTGACGCCGACCTGCCCTTGGCACTGCGCCGGGACATGCTGCGCTATGTGCAGTTGGCCGCGCCGCGTCTAGCAGGCGGTCGCGCCGCCGCTATGCAATATGTGAACCAATGCTTTGTGGCGCCGTGGAACCAACCGCATGACACCCTTTGAAACCGCCACTGCCGCGCAGGTAAAGGCGTGGCGGCAGCTGAGCAGCCGCTCCGGCCGTGAAGCCCATGGCCTTTACCTGGCGGAAGGGGAGCATCTGACGCAGGAAGCCCTGCGCATGGGACATGCGAAAGCCGTGCTGGTGGACAAGGGCAAGCTTCAGCAATACAGCGCCTACACCCAAACGGAAGCGCCGGTCTACTTGCTGAATGAGCGGCAGTTTTCGCAGATTTCTGACACCCGCACGCCGCAGGGCATCGCGGCGGTTTGCCCGCTGCCGCAGGACGCCTCGCTTGCAGCGCTTGGCAACCTGGTGGTGGCGCTGAACGGGGTGCAGGACCCGGGCAATGTGGGCACCATTTTGCGGACCATGGACGCGGCTGGGTTTACGGGCCTGCTGCTGGACGCGCAGAGCGCTGATGTGTTTTCGCCCAAGGTGCTCCGCGCCGCCATGGGGGCGGCCTTTCGGGTGCCCGTCAGGCGGGTGGAAAGCCTAACAGACGCCCTCAGTGCCCTACCCGGGCACACCCGCATCGCGGGCGCCTTGGATGGTGCGCCGTTTTACCAGCGGCCCCAGGTGGGGGACAAGCTGTGCCTCATCATCGGTAACGAGGGCGCCGGTGTGGAACCGGATGTGATGCGGCTGGCTGACCTCACCCTGCGCCTGCCCATGCCTGGCCAGGCGGAAAGTTTGAACGCGGCCGTCGCCGCGGGCATTATGATGTATGACTTTGTGCGCGTATTTGAGCGCCCAGACAGCGGGAGGGAACCTTGCGTTTGACTGAACGGTTGAAAAAGAGATTTGTGGGCGACCGCGCGTTTTACCGCACGGTCGTTGCCATTGTGCTGCCCATCATCGTGCAGATGAGCGTGACCAACTTTGTGAACCTGCTTGATAACATCATGGTGGGGCAGTTGGGCACGGTGGAGTTAAGCGGTGTGGCCATCGCCAACCAGTTGATGTTCATTTTTAACATCAGCGTGTTTGGCGGATTGGCTGGGCCGGGCATCTTTGGTGCCCAGTTCTTTGGCGCGGGCGACTATGAGGGCGTGCGCAACACCCTGCGGTTGAAGCTGTGGATAAGCTTCGTGCTGGTATCGTCCGCTGTGGTCATTTTTCTGGGCTTTGGGCGCAACCTGGTGGCCAACTACCTGACGGGGGAAGGCGACCCAGCCGACGCGGCGCTGATGATGGAGCACGCGCTGGACTACATCCACATCATGCTGATTGGGTTCATCCCCTTTGTGCTGTCTGTTTCCTATGCCAGCACCCTGCGCGAATGCGGTGAAACCATGCTGCCCATGAAGGCGGGCATCGCGGCGGTGCTGACCAACCTGGTGGGCAACTATGCGCTGATTTACGGCCACTTTGGCTTTCCGGCGCTGGGGGTGAAGGGTGCCGCCATTGCCACGGTGTTCAGCCGATTTGTGGAGCTGGGCATCGTGCTGTACGCCACCCGCAGCGGCAGCCGCCATCACTATTTGCATGGCGTGCTCAGCACCATCCGCCTGCCGTGGACGTTTGTCAAAGCGGTGCTCAAAAAGGGCGCGCCGCTGCTGGCCAACGAGTTTTTCTGGTCGCTGGGCATGGCGACGCTGACGCAGATATACTCCATGCGCGGACTGAATGTACTGGCGGCCTTTAACATCGCCAATGTGGTCAACCAGATGTTCATTGTGTTTTTCCTCAGCATGGGTAACGCTGTTTCAGTGCTGGTGGGGCAAAGCCTGGGTGCCAACCGCATGGAGAAGGCCCGGGGCGATGTGTGGCGGTTGATGGCGCTCAGCGTGGGGCTGTGCATCATCATCGGTGGGGTGATGGCCATCCTGTCTCCGTTCTTCCCACGGCTTTATAACACCACAGACGATGTACACCACCTGGCCACGCGGTTCATCCTCAGCATGGCGGTGTTTATGCCCATGTATTCCATCAGCCATTGCTGCTACTTCACGCTGCGCTCCGGCGGCTCCACCTTCATGACCTTCCTGTTTGACTCTGGCTACATGTGGGTCATCAACATCCCCTTGGCACTGGCGCTGACCCACTGGACCAACATTCCCATCTGGTGGCTGTACCCGCTGTGCGAGCTGGCCGGGCTGGCCAAGATGGCCCTGGGGCTATACTTTGTGCGCCAGGGTGTGTGGATTCGCAACATCGTCACCAAACTGGCGTAGCATACGCTGACCATAGCAAACACCCACCGAGTTGAACTTCGGTGGGTGTTTTGGGTATGCCAACTGCTTTACTGCTGGCCTTTGCCGGCCTTTTGCAGCAGTTTGATGGAGATGAAAAACAGCGCCAGCACCAGGAACACGCCGCCCAGGCCCAGCCCGGAAACAATCAAGCCTTTTGTGAAAACAGACAGTTCTGCCATGGGTTCCTCCTTACAGCATCATGGAGACCAGCGTGATAATCATGCCGCCGGCTACGATGGAGCCAAGCTGGCCTGCGACGTTGGCGCTGGTCGCCTGCATCAGTACAAAGTTGTAGGG
>CAYFSN010000015.1:22008-28757 GCA_964345845.1 uncultured Christensenella sp. | reverse complement strand
GTACACGCCGCTGGCGCGGATTGTACTCGGAGGGCTTCGGCCCTCCAAACCTCCCGTGGGGGGGTGACAGCCTGCCATGTTTGCATTCGCATATTCGTTTGCCCAGGCAATGCATCAAGCAAAGGGTATGGCAAGTGCATGCTGGCCGCGCAGATGCCCCCAGAACGCCTGCTGAAAGTTGACAATGCGGCAAGCCCGGTGGTACCATGCCATCAGCGCTGAAACAAAGGTTTGACAGCGCCCGTGGCTTGTTGCCGTTTACCGGTAGATGCACACATAGGCTGCAGAAGGAACATCGATTTGCATTATTTCAGGGGAAAGTCAAGGCTTTTCATATTGTTGCTCATGGACCTGCTGTTAATGTCCCTGGGCTATTTTCTCATTCTGTACCGGGTACGGTTTACATCCGACCCCTACATTACAGAAGACCTGATTGAATACTTCCTGGCGATGCTGGCCTGCGTTCTGGTTGCCAGGCTGTTGCTGCAGGTATATGGGCAGGTCTGGCGGTACGCCTCGCCGGAGGTTTACCTTAGAATGGTCCTGGCGGACGCCATCGGCGGATTGGTCTACCTGGCCATTGACCGCGCGGCCTTCCGCTATCACCTTGCCTTTGCCACCCTGGTCGCTGCCATCAGCGTTGGTTTGATCATGACACTGTCGTCCCGCTTTGCCTACCAGTCCCTGCGGCGCAACCCTGGCTTCACCTTCCTTTATGGCCCCAAGAAGGGGCTGCATGAGCCTAAAACGCCTGTGGCCATTGTGGGTGCGGGTGAACTGGGGGTGATGCTGGCCAATGAGCTGCTGCGCAACCCCGAAGCCAAGTATCATCCGGCCTACTTCATCGACAATGACCCCCGCAAAATCGGCACCCGCATTGAAGGTGTTAAGGTTATCGGCCCCGATAGCGAGGCCATTCGTTTCATTGAAGACCTGGCCGTGGAGGAAATTATCCTCACCCTGCCCAAAGCCGACCCTGCGCTGCGCGAGGAGGTGTTCAACACCTATATCGGCACCGGGCTGAAGGTGCTGGTTTACGAGTATCCATCCGACCGCATTGATGACCAGGATGGGCGGACTATTCGCGACATCAAGATTGAAGACCTGTTGTTCCGCGCGCCGCTGTCCATACAGGACGCGGACACGGCGTCCCATTACCAGGGAAAAACCATCATGGTGACGGGCGCGGGCGGCTCCATTGGCAGTGAATTGTCCAGGCAGCTGGCGGCCATGCACCCCAAGCGCCTGATATTGCTGGATGTGTATGAGAACGGCATCTATGACCTGGGACAGGAACTTGGCCGGAGGTTCGGCAAGGACCTAGCGTTTGACATGGTTATCGCCTCGGTGGCCAACCGCGAGCAAATCTTCCAGGTGATGAAGCGGCACCGGCCGCAGGTGGTCTTTCACGCGGCCGCGCACAAGCATGTGCCGCTGATGGAGGGCAACTGCGCGGAAGCCATTTACAACAACATTTTCGGTACCCTCAACACCGTGGATGCCGCGGAAGCGGCGGGCGCTGAGCGGTTCTTGCTTATCTCCACTGACAAGGCGGTCAACCCCACCAACATCATGGGCTCCACCAAGCGTTTCTGCGAGATGATTTTGCAGAGCCGCCGCGACAGCAAAACAGACTATGTGGCGGTGCGCTTTGGCAATGTTTTGGGCTCCAGCGGGTCGGTGGTGCCGCTGTTCAGAAAGCAAATCGCGGAAGGCGGCCCGGTGACCATCACAGACAAGCGCATCATTCGCTACTTCATGACCATTCCTGAGGCCGCACAGCTGGTGCTGAAAACCGGCAAACGGGCGGAAAAAGCAGAAATCTATGTGCTGGATATGGGCAAGCCCATCTTGATTTATGAACTGGCGAAAAAGCTAATTTCGTTGTCCGGCTATGTACCGGAGAAGGACATCCTCATCGAGGAAATTGGGTTGCGGCCCGGCGAAAAACTCTATGAGGAACTGCTGGTCAAGACCGAGGACTGCCAGAGCACGGAGGAAGACCGCATTTTCATTGAACGCTCGGACGCCATCACGGCGGAGCACGTGGAGCGCAGTTTGCAGCGCATGAAGCAAGCGCTGGACGACCTGGCGGATGAGGAAGAACTGCGCGCGCTGCTGCGCGAGGCCGTCCCCACCTTCTGTGACCCGGAGGTGGTCAATGAGCACGCGGATGAGTCTGATGAAGTGCGCTCGGTGGATAGTGTCCTGGGCGTGCAGACGGATTCCGTAAAGGTGTGAGCAAACGTATGAGAGATGATATGTCTGGTGTTGGTTCAAACGACTCACTGAGGGGAGAGAGCATTTTGAAAATACCCTTTTCACCGCCTGATATCACTGAACTGGAGATTCAGTATGTAACCGACGCCATGCGTTCGGGGTGGATTACCACCGGTACCCGCACCAAACACTTTGAAACCATGTTGTCGGAGTACTGCGGCACATCCATGACGGTGTGCCTCAATTCCGCCACCATGGCCATGGAATTGGTGCTTCGCATGTTGGGTGTGGGGCCGGGGGATGAAGTCATTACCTCTGCTTATACCTACACCGCGTCCGCCTCGGTCATCGACCATGTGGGTGCCAAAATCGTTCTGGTGGATACCGCGCCAGGCTCCTACTTTATGGACGCCGAAAAACTGGCAAATGCCATCAACCGCAAGACTAAAGCGATTATTCCAGTTGACTTGGGCGGCGTCATGGCGGACTATGACCAGGTATTTCAGGCGGTCGAGAGCAGGCGCCATTTGTTCCGGCCCAAGACCGGCATGCAGGAGGCGTACGGCCGCCCCATTGTGCTGGGGGACGCCGCGCACTCCATTGGCGCCAGTTACAAGGGCAAAATGTGCGGTTCGGTCGCCGACTTCACCGCGTTTTCCTTCCATGCGGTCAAGAACCTGACAACGGCCGAGGGCGGCGCCATCACCTGGCGCAACAGTTTTGCCATTGACAATGTGGAGGTATACCGCGACTTCCAACTGCTCTCTCTGCATGGGCAAAACAAGGACGCGCTGAGCAAGATGCGCCTGGGGGCCTGGGAGTATGACGTCGTTCACCTTGGCTACAAGTGCAACATGACGGATATGGCGTCCGCCTTTGGTATCGCGCAGCTCGAGCGCTTCCCGGAAATGACTGAGAAGCGGATGAAGACCATGGCGGCCTATGATGAAGCGCTGCTGCCGCTTGGCCTTGAGAGGCTGGAGCACCACGGTGAACATCACCAGGGCAACGGACACCTGTACATGGTGCGTATTCCCGGCATTGATGAGCAGCAGCGAAACGAAATCATCGCCCGCATGGCGGAGGAGGGTGTTGCCTGCAATGTGCACTTCAAGCCCCTGCCGATGTTCAGCGCCTATCAGAAACTGGGCTTTGATATCGCCAACTACCCCAATGCCTATGCGCAGTACCGCAATGAAATCACGCTGCCCATGCATACACTGCTGACTGAGCGGGATGTTCAGTACATCATCGACACGCTGAAGGCAGTGTTAACCGAAATGGAGATTATTCCTGCTGGGCAAACGCAGAACACCTAAGGGCTTGGGCGGTGTTTGGGTTTGGATAGGAGGAGCGGCATGAAGATATACGCCAATGGGGGCAAACGGGCGCTGGATTTTGTGATATCGTTGCTTGCCCTGCCCTTCTTTGGATTGCTTTGTTTGGTCTTGATACCCGCCATCCGGCTGTCGGACGGCGGGTCGGCGTTTTACGTGGCGAAGCGCCTTGGCAAAGGCGGCAAGTCTTTTGACATGTACAAGTTCCGCAGCATGGTGCCCAATGCGCCGGACCTGCGTTTCAGTGATGGCTCCACGTACAGCGGGGAGGATGACCCGCGGCTGACGAAAATTGGGCGCTTTCTCAGGAAGACTTCGCTGGATGAGCTGCCGCAGCTGCTGAACGTGCTGAAAGGTGACATGAGCATCATTGGCCCACGGCCTGATTTGCCGCAGCAGATTACGTATTACCGCGAGGAAGATCACGAAAAACTGAAAGTTCGTCCGGGGCTGACAGGCTATAGCCAAGCGTATCATCGCAACTCTATTCCCTGGGAAGAGCGGCTGAAACTGGATGCGTGGTATGTACGCAACCTGACCCTGAAACTGGACACCCGCATTTTTTTCAAAACAATTGCGACCGTCCTAACAGGCAGTCATGTGTTTGCAGACGAAGGCCAAGCCGCTGAAACTGGAGCCCCGGTACCCCGTGATGCGGAGGAGCCGAAGTGATGCGGTACGCACTGTTCATCGGCGGCCGGATTGGCTCTGAAGCGCTGGAAGAAGTGGTACAGCGTGTGCAGGTGGTTCAGGTGTTCCTGGAGCCTGAGCATGCGCACGAGGTAGACCGCTACAGTGAGCGGATTCGGGACATATGTGCGGAACACAACATTCCCTGTACCAGCGAATTGCAGGCGGACAGGGTGCTGTCCCTGATGCAAACGCTGCAACCGGACTACCTGATGTGCTTTGGCTACCGCCGCATGATATCGGATGCTGTCATGGCATGCGCCAAAGTGGCATGTGTTGGCAGTCACTTCGCACCCTTGCCTCGTTACCGTGGCTTCGCGCCGCTGAACTGGGTGCTTATTAATGGTGAGCCACGCACCGCCGTCAACATCTTCTTTTTGGCCGATGAGGTGGACGCGGGCGATATCATTGCCCGCCAGTGGGTGGACATTACCGAGCAGGATGACATCAACACGCTGACGGACAAATGTGTCTTGGCGCTTGGACCAACGCTGGAAAAGGCCATCGCCATTCTGGAAACAGGCACCCCGACAGGCGAACCGCAAAATCACGCCGAAGCCACCTTTACCTGCTCCAGAAACCCAGAGGACGGGTGGATTGACTGGCGCAAACCGTCTGCTGAGATTTACAACCTGGTGCGTGCCCTGACCTACCCCATGCCCGGTGCTTTCACGTCCTATGAGGGGCGGCGCATGTACGTGTGGGCATGTGAAGTGGTGGATGAAAAGCCCTATGAAGGCCGGGTGTGCGGCAAAGTCATCGCGGTCGACCGCGGCCGCAACGCCATCAAGGTCCTGACGGGAGACGGCAGCCTATGGATTACACAGACGTCTACCGACCCAAGCGACCCTACCCACAACGAGATTGCGTTTGGCAGCGTCCGGGTGACACTGGGCCAAATGATGAGGACACCATGATGGTTGCTACTGTCGCGGCTACTTGCGCAAGGCGCGGAGAAGCTTAAGTATGCCCAAACTGCTGTACATTCTAAACTTTGCCCGCCGGGTGAACCAGTTCTCCCGGTCGGCGATGCTGGCCGCGCAGGCTTTGGGCATGGAAGTACACATCGCCAGTCACTTCAGTTACCCGGATCAGGAAACGCTGCGCGCGGACGAAGAGCGGTATAACATTCGCATTCACCAGATTGATTTTTTGCGCAATCCGCTGCATCCCGGGAATGCCAAGGCGTACCGACAGGTTTGCGCCTTGATGGAGCGGGAGCAGTTTGACATCGTTCACTGCAATACCCCCATCGGTGGGGTGCACGGCAGGTTGGCCGCCCGGAAATACCGCGTACTAGCGGTGATCTATCAAGTACATGGGTACCACTTCTACAAAGGCGGTCCTCTGAGCAGCTGGCTGATGTACTATCCCGTGGAGAAGTGGCTGGCCAGGTACACGGACATCCTGATTGCCATCAACACCGAAGATGATGCCCTTGCCCGCAAAACCATGCGGGTACGCAGGCAGGACGGCATTCGCTTTGTCCCCGGCGTGGGCATCGACACAACCGCCTATGCGCAGGTCACCGTGAATGAGCCTGCCAAGCGCGCAGAACTGGGCATTCCGGCGGATGCCATGTTGGCATTGTCGGTGGGGGAACTCAACGACAACAAGAACCACCGGGTGATCCTCCAAGCGCTACAGCAGGTTCCTGGGCTCCATTATGCCATTGCCGGCGTGGGGGAGCGGCGGGACGATCTATTGGGCTTGGCCAAGGAACTGGGTGTGGCAGACCGGCTGCATTTGCTGGGTTTTCGGGAGGATGTTCGGCAGGTCTACAAGGCAGCGGACATGTTTTTGTTGCCATCATTCCGGGAAGGGCTGAGCGCGTCGGTGATGGAGGCCATGGCCTCCGGGTTGCCGGTCATTTGCTCTGACATTCGCGGGAACCGGGACCTGGTCATGCCCCAAGGCGGCTTCCTGGTGAAGCCGCAGGATGCTGACGGGTTCGCCAATGCGATGAGCGCAATGGCTAAGGATGCGCAGTTTCGGGCCGATATGGGCGCTTATAATTTGGAGCGTATCAAGAACTACGATGTGCGGATAGTCACGCAGATGCTTCAGGACATCTACACCCAGTTGATGGGTTTTGGGAGGTAACATGCAGATTCCCGTGAAGTTATGGTCATCCAAGGAGGAGCGCAAAGCTAGAGCTGACCGCCTGACACCGGCGCACTGGCTGTTTTTGCTGTTCTGGGTGATGAAGCCTTTCTATCTGTGGGGCTCCGGCACCATGCAGATATCCGACTTTATCGCCATGTTCACCTTTATGGTTTGGTTTCTGCAGCGACGGGGCTCTGTTGTCATTGACCGCCGGGAGCTTACGCTGATGGGGTTTGTGGGCTGCACGTATCTCATCAATGGCATCTATGCCGCCATCTACAAGGATACCAGTTTTCTGATGAGCTCCGCCTACTATACCTACAACCTGCTGGTGGTCATTCTGTTCCGCGACTTGATGGAGAACAAGCGATTCCTGAAGGCGCTGCTATGGGCAAG
>CAYFSN010000015.1:0-21908 GCA_964345845.1 uncultured Christensenella sp. | reverse complement strand
GCTGATTGGCGCCGGCGAAGGCGGCTATTTCCGCTTCCCCGGGTCCAACTTTGAAGTGCACTCCACCCTGCTTGGCATCCTGTTTTATTACGGCATCCTGCCCTTCCTGGTGCTGATGCGGTGGCTGCGCCTGAACCTGCGCGGCGTGCGCAAAGTACTCCTTCCGGTATACTTTGCTCTATTCATTGAAAGCATGACGCTGGCCAACCAACGGCAGCCGGTGCTGTGGATTCTGATACTGCTTGGCAGCCTGCACTTTACCGAGAAAAATGACTTGCGGCAGTACCGCATCATGACCACGCTATGAACCTGGTGTCCGTGCTGATGGGCATCTACAACTGCGCGGAGTCCCTGCCTGAGGCCATTCGTTCCGTGCAGAATCAAACCTATCCCCATTGGGAGTTGGTGTTGTGTGACGACGGCTCCACTGACAACACCCTTGCGGTGGCACAAGCGTTTGCCCAGCAGGATCCCCGCATCCGTCTGCTGAAAAATGAGCGCAACCTGGGGCTGAATGAAACCCTGAACCGCTGCCTGAAGGATGCACGCGGGGTGTACATCGCCCGGCAGGATGGGGATGACATGTCGCTGCCGGAACGCTTTGAAAAAGAAGCGGCCGTATTGGACAGCCAGCCCGATGTTGCCCTGGTGAGCGGCGTCATGGTGCTGTTTGACGAGCAGGGCGACTGGGGAAAAACCAGCCCGCTTGCGCGGCCCGAGCCAAAGGACTTGGTACAAACCGGAGCCTTTGCGCACGCGGCCTGCATGATGCGAAAGGACGCGCTACTGGCGGTGGGCGGCTATTCGGTTTCCCCCCGGTTGCTGCGGGTCGAGGACTACCATCTGTGGTACAAGCTGTACCGGGCCGGATACGCAGGCGTGAACCTGCAGGAGCCCCTGTACCGCGCGCGGGATGACCGGGACGCCATGAACCGTCGTACCTTTAAAAACCGGCTCAACGAAGCCTATGTCCGGTGGCTGATCATCCGGGACTTCAAATTGGGGATTCGGTACTTGCCGGGCCTGCTGCGCCCGCTGATTGTGGGGCTGCTGCCGGCTCCGCTGTATAAAGCGCTCCACAAAAGAAAACTACGGGCGTAAGGGGAGGCTGACGGTTGATACAGCTTAGCATCATCATTCCTGCGTACAATGTGGCGGACTATATCACCGGCACATTGCAGTCCGTCCTGCGTCAAAACAGTGAACGGCTGGAAATCATCGTGGTCGATGATGGTGCGACAGACAATACCGCGCAGGTGGTGCAGCAAGTCATCGATCACAGCGGCGCCAAAAACATTCGCCTGTATCGCAAGGAGAATGGCGGCGTCAGCTCCGCCCGGAACCATGGGTTGGAGCAAGCCATGGGGATGTATGTCCTGTTTTTAGATGGGGATGACTTCCTGGGAGAGGGATTTGTCCCCAGCATCCTAAGCCTCCTGGATGCCCAGCAGCCCGATGTGCTGCACTGGCCTTATGATTTGGTGGATGAGCAAGGGGGCGTTGTGGCGCCGTTTCCCTATCAGTATGAAGACAGGGTCACCACCACAGGGGCTCAAACCCTGCGCGCCATACTGCTCGAGCGGTCAACCCGCATCTGGACCTGCAGCATTGCCTATCGCAGACAGTTGCTTCTTGAACATGGCATTATGCATACCGTGGGCTGCCGCGTGGGCGAGGATGCCGAGTTTATCTACAAGGCGTTGATGCACGCCAAGACGGTGCTGTTTACCAAGCAGCTGAAGACGCTGTACCTGCAGCGCGGGTCATCGGTTATGAGCACCTACAGCATCCGCAAGTTTGACGCGGTATCCGCCATGCAGCGGGTGCAGGAAGAACTGTCAAAGCACGATGGGGCAGGTTTCGCTGCGCTGCAGGAACACTTCAAGAACCATGAGGTGCTACACTACTACGCCGGCACCTATCGTCTGTGCCTGCAGCACCTGGTCAACGCGCAGGGCATGGCGCCAAAGCAGGCGGTGCGCCGCTTGAACAAGGACATGGACGCTACCTATCCCGGGTTGCGGGTGGAGATGGCGCGTGCCATGGCCGGCCGCAATACAGGCATAAGGCCTGACCGTTTGACGTTGTTCCGGCTGTCGCCGCTGATGTACTTCCGGCTGTCCCAGTGGTCGGACAAACGCCGCGGCATCAAGCAAGGGTGAGCCGCATGCAGGATAAGGTACAGGCCAACAACATGGGAAACGCTGTCATCAGCGTCATCGTCCCCGTTTACAAAGCGGAGCGGTTCCTGCACAAGTGTGTGCAGAGCATACTGGACCAGACCTACCCGCATTTGGAGGTTATTCTGGTTAACGACGGTTCGCCGGATAGCTGTGCCGCCATATGTGATGCCTTCGCGCTTCAGGATGCACGGGTCCAGGTCATTCACCAGCAAAACGCCGGCCTGTCAGCGGCCAGAAACACAGGGCTAAAGCACGCCACGGGCATGTATATTGGCTTTGTGGACTCGGATGACTACATCGACCCCAAGATGTACGAACGGCTGCTTTTCGCCTTGGTGGACGCCCGGGCTGATTCAGCGGTGTGCAATTATCGCCTGGTTGACGAAAATGGGTTTTTCATTGAAGATGTGGAGGGACACATCGAGGCTGGCGTGCTCAACGGCCAGGAGGAAATCCTCCACCCCTTGGGGCAGGATTACAACTGGCGCTGGGTGGTGGCGTGCACCAAACTTTACAAGCGCTCCTTGTTTGACGACGTGCGCTTTCCTGTTGGCAAGCTGCACGAGGACGAGTTTGTGGTGCACCGCATCCTGCTGAAGTGTAAGCGGGTGGTCTGTATCGCGGACAAGCTTTACTACTACGTGCAGCACGACAGCGGCATCACACGCTCCGGCTTCAGCGTCAGGCGGCTGGATTGCGCTGAGGCGCTGTTTGAGCGGGCCGCGCTGTTTTTGCAGCATGGTGTTGCGCCGCTAGCGGCGTATTATGCTTGTGCTTCCGGCCTGCGGGTCATGGCCAACGGTTACCGGCATCTGAACCTGCAGGATGCGGATTACCGCAAACGCTACAAAGAACTGACCCGGCAATACCGCGAAGCGGCACGGCCCCTGCTAAAGAAAAAACTGCCGCCGCTGCTAAAAGCAAGGCTTTCGATGAACATGCTGAGCCCTTACTACACATGGAAACTGCTGGAGCGCCGCATGCGCACATCGGCGGACGTACACGAACAAGCATCTCCGGCAACTGCCGATAAGGAGCAACCCTGATGAGCACGCGCCCCCTGCCTGACCAACACAGCGACTACATGGTTCGCCAGAACCACTATGAGCCGACAGCGCACATCGCCTCACGGCTGATTCTGGGCGACCCTGCCAAATGCCCGGATCCCGAGGTATCCATCATGGTACCCACCTTCCGGCGGCCGGACCTGCTGAAAATCGCGCTGGACAGCGCGCTGCATCAGCCGGGGGCAGCCGTCCCCTATGAGGTAGTGGTGGTGGACAATGACGCCGAAGCGGGGGAAGATTCCCCCACCCAGGCGCTGATTGCGGGCTATGCGGCTGACAACCTGCTCTATTACCGCAACCAGGAAAATCTGGGCATCGCCGGCAACTGGAACCGCTGCGTTACCCTGGCGCGCGGACAGTGGGTGGCCTACCTGCACGATGACGACATCCTGGCGCCCGCCTACCTGGAGCGGGTGATGGACTTGCTCAAGCAGCACCCTGACGCCGCGGGGCTGATGGTGCTGCCCTATGAGTTCAGCCATGGCGCGGGGCTGGAACAGGTGACGCAGGCCGTGAACGCGTCATGGAAGGGTCGGCTGTTTGACCGCCTGAGCCGCGGCAAGCTGATGCGGCTGACCAGACGGGACAGCCACATGCTGCTGGCCAACCCCTATGGCGCGCCCACCTGCGGCTGCCTGTTTAAGCGGGACGCCATACTGTTGGAGGGCGGGTTTGACCCGGCCTACCATCCGTCTTTTGACTGGTTCTTCCTGTATCGTTTCTGTGAAAACTACCCGCTGTACCGCACCATGGAGCGGCTTGGGTTCTACCGCACGTTCGCCAACGAATCGCTGAAGGAAGAAACGAAGGCCGCCTTTACCCACGACCGCTTTCAGTTTATGCGTTACGCCGCCAAGCACGATCGGCTCACCCGCCGGCTGCGCAAATGGTTTGAAAACGAACAGAACCACCGCATCCTGACCCAGTCCTACGCGGACTATGAAGGCAAGCAGGCGGAAGACTTTGTGGACGTCAGCAAATCGCAACCCAGGCCGCTGCACAAGGCGCTGTATGCGCTGATAACCCGTGGTTATTGGCACACCAAGAATTGGTGGTGCTTGTTGTTTGGTTCCCGTCGCGCGAAAAACTAACGCAACTTTTTCTGTGGAGGTAGAACGATGAAAACAGTCATTCTGGCAGGCGGCTTTGGCACCCGCATCGGGGAAGAAACCCACCTGATTCCCAAACCCATGATCAACATCGGTGATATGCCCATCCTCTGGCATATCATGAAGCACTACTCCGCCCACGGGTTTAATGATTTCATCATTTGCTGCGGCTACAAGCAGTATGTCATCAAGGAGTTTTTTGCCGACTACTACCTGCACACGTCGGACGTCACGTTTGACTTCACCGCCGAAAGCCGCATGACCGTGCACAACAACTGCTCCGAGCCCTGGAAGGTGACCCTGGTTGACACGGGGCTTAACACCATGACGGGCGGGCGGGTCAAGCGCATCAAAGACTATGTGGGCGATGAAACCTTCATGCTAACCTACGGCGACGGTGTGGCGGATGTAGACATCCGCAAGTTGGTGGACTTTCACAAGAACCACGGCAAAATCGCCACCCTGACGGCCATTCAGCCCAGCGGCCGCTTTGGCACCCTGGAGATACAGCGAAACAATACCATCAGCGCTTTCCGGGAAAAGTCCCAGGAGGATGTGGGCTGGGTCAATGGCGGCTTCATGGTGCTTGAGCCGGAAGTAATGGACTATATTGAGGGCGATGCCACCTACTTTGAGCGCTACCCCATGGAGAAACTGGCGGAAGACGGCCAGCTGATGGCCTACCCCCACCAGGGCTTCTGGCAGTGCATGGACACCCTGCGCGACAAGGAGCAGTTGGAAAAACTCTGGGCATCGGGCAACGCGCCCTGGAAGGCATGGTGACGAATGGATACAATGAACTTTTACAAAGGCAAGCGGGTGCTGGTTACAGGCCACACCGGCTTTAAGGGCACCTGGCTGTGCGCCATGCTGATCAAGGCAGGTGCGGAGGTCACGGGCTACGCGCTGGCGCCCAACACAGACCCTTCTGTGTTCACACTCAGCGGCATTGAAAAGGACATGCGCTCCATCATCGGCGACATCCGTGATTTAGAGGCGCTGCAGGCAGCCTTTGACGAGGCCAAGCCGCAAGTAGTGTTTCACTTAGCTGCGCAGCCCATTGTGCGCGAAAGCTATCAGCAGCCGGTTTATACCTATGAAACCAACGTCATGGGCACCGTGCATGTGCTGGAGTGCGTCCGGTTTTCGCCCCAGGTGGAAAGCGTGCTGAACGTGACCACCGACAAGGTATACCAGAACAAGGAATGGGCCTGGGGATACCGCGAAAACGAAGTGCTGGACGGGTGGGACCCCTACTCCAACAGCAAGTCGTGTTCTGAGTTGGTCACCCAGTGCTACCAGCGCTCCTTCTTTGGGGAAAGCGACATCGCCATTTCCACCGCCCGCGCCGGCAACGTCATTGGCGGCGGCGACTTTGCCAAGGACCGCATCATACCGGACTGCGTGCGCGCGGCTATGGCGGGCACGCCCATCATCGTGCGCAACCCCCACTCCACCCGGCCTTACCAGCATGTGTTGGAGCCGCTGTACGCCTACATGATGATTGCCGCCCGTCAGGCGAGCGACAAGGGCTTAGCTGGTTGCTATAACGTGGGGCCGGATGACGAGGGCTGTTACCGCACGGGCGATTTGGTAGACCTGTTCTGCCGTGCATGGGGTGAGGACGCCAGCTGGATTGACCAATGGCAGCATGGCCCGCACGAGGCCTCCTTCCTAAAACTGGACTGCGCCAAGCTAAAGGCCGTCTTTGGCTGGAAGCCCAGGTGGACCATCCAGGACGCTGTGGGCAGCACAGTTGCCTGGACGCGCGCATGGATGGCGGGGGACGATGTGCGCCAAGCCATGGACGCGCAGATTGACGCCTTCCTGCACCCCCTGCGGCATTGAAAGGAACCCACGCTTTGAATGAAAAGGTAGTGATACTGGGCGCCGGCATTGCCGGCATTGGCGCGGGGTACCGCTTTGGCGACGCGGCCACTTTATACGAAGCCCGGCACCGCTATGGCGGCCTGTGCGACAACTTCACCATCGACGGCTTCCGCTTTGATACCGCGGTGCACCTGTCCTTCGCTAACGAAAAGTTGGTGCGGGAGGTGTTTGACCAATGCCCCTATTACGGGCACTACCCGCTGGCGCAAAACTACTGTGACGGCGTGTGGGCAAAGCACCCCCTGCAAAACAACACCTACAACCTGCCGGTGGAGGAGCGGGTGCGCATCATCAAGAGCATCCTGTCCAGAAACGCGGACCAGGACATCAAAGACATGGACAACTACCAGCAGTGGCTGGAGTACCAGTTTGGCAAGTACTTTGCCGACAAGTACCCCGGCCGCTACACCCGCAAATACTGGTGCTGCGAAGCGGAGGACATGTCCGTAGAGTGGATTACCCGCCGCATGTACCAGCCCTCCCTGGATGAGGTGCTCACCGGTGCCATGTCGCCGGATACGCCCAACACCTACTACGCGTCTGAGATGCGCTACCCAAAGAAGGGCGGCTACCGGGCGTTCTTTGAGCACATCGCCGACAAGATGGACATTCGGCTGAACCACAAAGTGGTCAGCGTTGACCCAGCAAACAAGCGTGTGGGCTTTGAAAACGGCGAGACTGCGGACTATGACACCCTGGTCAGCACCCTGCCACTGCCCTACCTGGTTGAGTGTCTGCCGGATGTACCGCAGGCTGTGCAGGAAGCGGCATCCAAGATGTACGCGTCGTCCGTCACCATTGTATCCATTGGCTATAACCGGGAGATTGAGATTCCTGCCCTGTGGTTTTACATCTACGATGAGGACATCCTGTTCGCCCGGGGCTATTCGCCCAGCATGAAGTCGCCGGACAATGTGCCGGCGGGCAAAAGCTCCCTGCAGTTTGAGATTTACCAGTCCCGCCACAAGCGGGTGGATATGACAGACGAGCAGATTGTGGAGCACGTCATAGATGCCCTTCAGCGCATGAACATCTCCCGGCCGGAGGACATCCAGGTGAAGGACATCCGCCACCTGCCCTATGGCAATGTGGTATTCTACCAGGGCATGGAGGAGGACCGCCAAGTGGTGCGGGACTACGTGCAAAGCCTGGGCATCATCTCCGTCGGCCGATGGGGCCGGTGGGACTATCTGTGGAGCAACCAAGCGTTTAAAAGCGGCTACAACGCCAAACTGTAAGGAGTATCCATGCCCTTTGAAGCAATCGCAACCGACATACCCGGCCTCACCCTCATTCGGCCCCACATGTATCAGGATGACCGGGGCCTGTACCTGAAGCACTACGAAAAGCAAGCTTTCCACGACATGGGCATTACCTGTTCATTTAACGACAGCAGTGACCTGTACACAAAGAAAGGCGCCCTGCGGGGGCTGCATTACCAGCAGGAGGAATCCCAGGCCAAGCTGGTGCGCGTCATTAGCGGCACGGTGTTTGATGTGGCGCTGGACATCCGCTCGGGTTCGCCCACCTTTGGCCGCTATCACACCCAGCTGCTGCGGGGCGGCGAGCACATGACGTTATTCATCCCGGAAGGGTTTGCGCATGGGTTCATTGCACTGGAAGACAGTGTGTTCTCCTACCAGACCTCCGGACGGTACCTGCCTAAAGCGGCAGGGGGCATCCGCTGGGATGACCCGCAACTGAACATTCCCTGGCCGCTGGCGGATTATGGCATCACGGACATCATTGCCACCGAAAAGGACAAGCACTGGCCCACCCTTGAAGCATACGCCCAGGGCTTAGCCCCACAGGGAGGCAGCCGATGAAGCATGCCTTGGTCACCGGCGCCACCGGCTTTATCGGGCAGTGGGTCGTCAAAGAACTGGTACAGCATGGTGTCACCGTCACCGCTGTGGTGCGCGAAGACACCGACCACCTGCCGCTGCTGGAGGGGCTGCCTGTACGGGTGGTTTCCTGCAACATGACGGACTACCTGCGGCTGCCTGAACTAATGGTGGATGAACACCCGGACACGTTTTACCACTTCGCCTGGCGCGGGGTATCCAACCCCGAAGCCAAGGACGAGGCGCTGCAGATAGCCAACGTTCAGGCCACGCTGGACCTGGTGCAGGCCGCCCACCTGATGGGCGCTGATACCTTCATTGGCGCCGGCAGCCTGCACGAAGCGGAGGGCGCCTGGGAAATGGCGCTGGACCAGCCCATCACCAACCCTGGTTTTCTGTACAAGGCCGCCAAGACGGGGGCCCACTGGATGGCCAAGGCGAAGGCCGGCAGCCTGGGGCTGCGGTTTATGTGGCCGGTCATCACCAATGCGTATGGGGACGGCGGCAGCCGCGGCCGGCTGATTAACAAGGTCATGCGCGAAGTGCTGGTTGGCACCTCTCCTTCGCTGTCTGACGGCGAACAATGGTACGACTTTGTGCACATCACGGATGTGGCGCGCGCCTTCCGGCTGCTGGCCGAACACGGCAAGGACGGCACCAACTATGTCATTGGCTCCGGCCGGGCCAGGACGCTAAAAGAGTGGCTGAGCACCGTGGGCGATGTAGCCAATGACGAGCGCCAGGGCGACCCGGTGCCCCTGGGCTTTGGCCAGCACCGGGGCTTTGTAGCGCAGCTGCCCCGCAGCGCGTTCAGCATTGACAGCCTGCAGCGTGACACGGGCTTTGCGCCGCTGATATCCTTTGAAGAGGGCATCCGCCAAACCAGCATCCAGCTGGAGTTTCCCACCTAACCGGCTTTTCACCTGGGAGGACCGCACAAGGAGGCAGCGAGATGATTTTCACCAAAACGCACATCGAGGGACCTGTTCTTGTGGATGTTGAGCAGCGCTCCGACCACAGGGGCTTTTTTGCGCGGACTTTTTGCCGGGAAGAGTTTTTAGCCCATGGGCTGAACCCCGACATTGCCCAGTGCAATGTAGCCTTTAACCACAAGCGGGGCACGCTGCGCGGCATGCACATGCAGGTGGCGCCGCATGTGGAAACCAAACTGGTGCGCTGCATCCGCGGCGCGGTGCTGGACATCATTGTGGATATGCGGCGGGATTCGCCTACCAGGCTCCAGCACATCGCGGTGGAGCTGACCGCGGAAAACCATCGTGCCATCTACATTCCGCCGTTTTTCGCCCACGGTTTTCAAACCCTGACGGACGACGCGGAGATTCTGTACCAGGTCAGCGGGGCCTATGCGCCCCAGGCGGAGCGCGGGCTGCGCTACGATGACCCCCTGCTCAACCTGCCCTGGCCGCTTGAAGTCACTACCATCACGGACAAGGACAGAAGTTGGCCGCTGCTAAGTGAGCGCGACCCGGCAGAGTTTGACCACGTTTGAGGAGGACGCGTTGTGCTGATTGTTGACAGCGTGCTGAAAAAGCGCGAAGCAGAGAATAACCCCGTGCGGGTGGCGCTGGTCGGCGCCGGCTTTATGGGGCGGGCGCTGGTAAACCAGATTACCAACGCTACCCCCGGCATGCGCATGGTGGCCATCTGCAACCGCACCCAGGAAAACGCCGAGCGCGCCTACCGGGAGGCGGGCATTGAAGCCTTTGAAAAGGTGTACAGCGGCCAGATGCTGGACCGCATCGTGAACGCGGGCGGCTATGCCATCACCGACGATTACCGTCACCTGTGCGAGGCGGCCAGTGTGGACGTCATTGTGGAGGCCACCGGCCAGGTGGAGTATGGCGCCCATGTGATCACGTACGCCACTGAATGCAAAAAGCACATGGTGCTACTAAACGCCGAAGTGGACGCCACCGTGGGGCCCATCCTGGCCCATAAAGCCCGCCAGGCAGGCATTGTGCTGACCGGATGTGACGGCGACCAGCCGGGCGTGGAGATGAACCTGGTGCGCTTCGTAGAGGGGCTGGGGCTAAAGCCCCTTGTGTGCGGCAACATCAAGGGCCTGCAGGACCCCTACCGCAACCCCACCACGCAGGAGGGGTTCGCGAAAAAGTGGGGGCAGGACGCCGCCATGGTGACCAGCTTTGCTGACGGCACCAAGATATCCTTTGAGCAGGCATTGGTGGCTAACGCCACTGGCATGACGGTGCACAAACGCGGCATGCTGGGGCGGGACTTCACCGGCCATGTGGATGAGCTGACCACCATGTATGACGCGGCCGAACTGGAAGCGATGGGCGGCGCGGTGGACTATGTGGTCGGCGCCAAGCCCGGCCCCGGTGTGTACGTGCTGGCCACGCAGGATGACCCCAAACAAAAGCACTATTTACATTACTACAAGCTGGGCGAGGGGCCCCTGTACAGCTTTTACACGCCGTACCATCTGTGTCACTTTGAGGTGCCCACCACCTGCGCCCGCGCGGTACTGTTTGGGGATGCGACCATCGCGCCCCTGGGCGGGCCGGTGGTTGAGGTCATTGCCACCGCGAAAAAGGACTTGCACGCCGGCGAAACCCTGGACGGCCTGGGCGGATACTGCACCTACGGCCAGGCGGAGCGCGCGGACATCACCGCCCGCGACCGGCTGCTGCCCATGGGCATTGCCATGGACTGCACGCTGACGCGCGATGTGAAAAAGGACCAGGTGCTGACCTATGACGATATCCAGCTGCCCGAAGGCCGGCTTATTGACCAACTGCGTCAGGAGCAGGCGGATTTCTTTGGCGTTGATAAACAGAACGGAAACACAAGCATATGAGTGAAAATCAAACCATGCAGCGCAGGCTGTTTGTGGGGCAGGAGACAGACCCCGCCCTAAACCTGGCGGTGGAAGAAGCCCTGCTGATGCAGGGGGCGCGCGGCCCCGCGCTGTACCTGTGGCAAAACGCCCATACCGTGGTCATCGGCCGCGGGCAAAACGCCTGGAAAGAATGCCGCACCCAGCTGCTGGAGGATGAAGGCGGCACGCTGGTGCGCCGCACCACCGGCGGCGGCGCCGTGTACCACGACCTGGGCAACTTGAACTTTTCCTTTGTCATGCCAAGGGACATGTACGATGTACCGCGGCAGCTAAATGTCATCCGCGCCGCCGTGGCCACCTTTGGTGTGGAAACGGAAAACTCCGGACGCAATGACATCGTCATCACCAAGACCGGGGAGAAGTTTTCCGGCAACGCCTTTCGCCACACGGCGGACGCGTCGCTGCACCACGGCACCATCCTGTGCGATGTGGACATGCTGAAGTTGGGGCGCTACCTGGCGCCGTCCAAGCAAAAGCTGCAGGCAAAGGGTGTGGAAAGTGTGCGCAGCCGCGTGGGCAACCTGAAAAGTTACGCCCCGCACATGAACATTCCCGCGCTGATTGAGGCGCTGAAGGGTGCGTTCGTCCGCGAATATGGGCCGGCTGAAGACGTGGAATGGATGAGCGAGCTCGATAACCGCCAGGTGGCGGACTTCGCCGCCCGCAACCGCACTTGGGCTTGGACCTACGGCCACACCCCGGCCTTTGACATCACCCTTGAAAATCGCTTCGCCTGGGGACAGGTGGAGCTGCTGTTGGCGCTGAAGCGCGGCACCGTGGCGGAAGCCTGGTGCCACACCGATGCCAACGACGCCGACCTGGGCCAGCGCGTGGCGGACCGCCTTGTGGGCAGCCCCTTCACCGCGGCGGATTTGTCAAGCCGGCTAATGGAAAGCGCCAGCCCGGAGGACCGGGAACTGGGGGAATGGCTGGGCCAGCAGGCGCTGTAAACGTTACCATCTGAGGCTTCGCCTCTTCTATCTATTAATAAGCATAAAGTGTAAGAAAATTGTCAGAACTTTCACTGTTCAATTGTTTTTCACTTGTCACTGCTATAGAATAAAACACGGGTTTTGGTGAATCCGTTATACTAAACATATTGTAAGGAGAGTACGCATTGATTCAAATTCATTCTTTGCGGGACGGGCTGCCGCTGTTTAAGGCGCTCGGTTCCGAGACCAGAATTGCCATATTGGAGCTGCTCATTGAAAAGGGCCCCATGCGCATGACAAAAATCGCGCAGGAGCTGCAAATTACCGGCGGTGCCCTGACCACGCATGTGCGCATGCTCAATGAAGCGGGCATCCTGCTGATTCAAACCAAGGGCGGCCGTCACGGCATTCAGAAGGTGTGCAGTGTGAACAATGAGCGCATCCTTATTGAAGCGCCCATGCGTACCCAGGGCCAGCAGGTATACGAGGCGGACATTGACATCGGCCAGTTCCTGGACTGTGAGGCGTCCGCCCCCTGCGGCATCGCCACCACCGACCGGCAGCTCAGGCCTCATGGGGATCCCTCCTCGTTTTCAGACCCCGAGCGCCTGCGCGCGGGTGTGCTGTGGCTGAGCAAGGGCTTTGTGGAATACGCGGTGCCCAGCTTTGTAAAGGCCGGACAGAAGCTGACCAAACTGGAACTTGCCCTGGAGGTGGCAGCGGGCGCCCCCAAGGATACGGGCGATGAGACCACCGACCTGCATCTGATGCTCAACGAGCGGGAACTGGGCACCATCACCTTGAAGCCCAGCCGCGACAACATGGTCGGAAAAGCCAACCCGGCCTGGTGGAGCAGCGACTACCGCCAGCGCGGCGGGACCCACCTGGTCACGGTGGACGCCACCGGCACCTATGTGGACGGCGAACGCCTCAGCAACACCACGCTGGACGACCTAGATATTTCCGGCAAGCGCTCCATGCCGCTGCGCATCGCCACGGTGCCAGGCAAGCCCGGTTTCACCCTGTTTGGCCGCGGCTTTGGCGGGCAGGCGTATGGCATTCGCGTGCGCAGCCACTACAAAAACAACAAAAAAACAGAAAAATCCAGCGAAGAAAAATAAACCATTTTGTCTGAAACCGGCGCCGAGTGCGCCGGTTTTTTTGGTGCATTTCTGACCACATTTTGCCAAGCATAAGGTTTCAGGAACTTGCATATTCGGGCGGCATACTTTATACTGACAAACAATAACGCCGGAGAGCCGGCACCCCATAATCTCAGAAACAGAGGAGGTACCCCATGAAGAAGTTTGTTTCCTTACTCCTGCTTTTGGCCATGGTGTTGTCTTTGACACCCGCTATGGCTGAGGGCGACGCCTACCGCGTGCTGTATTCGGGCGAGGTCAGTTCGCTGAACTACTTGACCACGACCACCACCAACGAGTTCGCGGTGGCCGCCAACGTGATTGACACGCTGGTGGAGTACGACCGGCTGGGCCAGGTGCAGCCCTCTTTGGCGGAGTCCTGGGAAGTCAGTGAAGACGGCCTGGTATGGACCTTCAAAATCCGCGAAGGCGCCAAGTGGATCGACGGCAACGCCGAAGTCGTAGCCGATGTCACCGCGCACGACTTTGTCGAGGCCGCCAAGTACATCATGAACGCGCAGAACGCTTCCGCCACCGCCAACATTTTTTACTCGGTGATTGAAGGCGCGCAGGCCTACTACGATGGCACTGCCACCCCCGCTGAGGGCGAAGAAGCGGCCCCCGTTCAGGAATGGGAAACCGTCGGCGTCAAGGCGCTGGACGACTACACCCTGCAGTACACCCTCAACAGCCCCGTGCCTTACTTCCTGAGCATGACCACCTATGTATGCTTCATGCCGGTTTACGGCCCGTTCCTGGCTGAGAAGGGCGCGGACTTTGGTCTGGCCACCGGCAATGACACGCTGCTGTACAACGGCGCTTACTACATCAGTGAGTTCAAGCCCCAGGAAAGCCGCGTATACACCAAGAACCCCATCAACTGGGACAAGGACAATGTGCTCATCGAAAAGGTGCAGATGACCTACAACAAGGAAGCCGGCACCATTTCCGCTGAAATGTACCGCAACGGCGAGATTGACTCCGCCAGCATCGACAACCAGACCGCGCGCGACTGGCTGCAGAACCCCGAACTGGCCGACCTCATCCGTCCCGTGCGCCAGACCGGTTTCTACACGCACTTCTACGCGCTGAACTTCAAGCCGGAGTTTGACGAGATTTACGAGCCCGAAAACTGGAAAATCGCCGTCAACAACGAAAACTTCCGCAAGGCCATCTTCTTTGGCCTGGATCGTGTCAAGCTGACCACCGTTGGTGAGCCGGACAACCCCGAATCCATCATGCACTATGCCATCACACCGCCCAGCTTTGTTGACTACAACGGCTTGGACTATGTGAAGATGGGCGACCTGGCTCCGTGGACGGAGCTTAGTACCGGCGCGTTTGACGAAGCCAAGGCCAAGGAATTCGCCGCTGCCGCCAAGGGAGAACTCGAAGCCGCGGGCGCTACCTTCCCCGTGAAGGTGCTGATGGTGTATCACCCCAGCTATACCACCTGGGCAGACCAGGCGCAGGTCATCGAACAGCAGATGGAGGAACTGCTGGGTGAAGACTTCGTTGACTTCATCGTGGAAGCCGGCCCCTCGCAGAACTTCCTGAGCGAAGTTCGCCGCAGCGGCAAGTACGCGTTCATGGACGTCAACTGGGGCCCGGACTATGCCGACCCCGAGACCTTTACCGACCCCTTCCACCGCGGCTTCAACTACAACTTCCCCGAGTACACCACCCAGGTGGATGCTGACGGCAACAACCTGTTTGACGTGTACGAGGGACTGGTAGCCGAAGCCAAGGCCATCACCGATGATATCGAAGCCCGCTACCTGGCCTTTGCCAAGGCGGAAGCCTACCTCATCGAGCATGCGTTTGTCATCCCGGTTGGCTACACCTACGCGGGCGGCGGCTACACCGCCAGCCGACTGAATCCCTTTGAGGGCCAGTACGCGCCGTTTGGTATCTCCATTGACCGCTACAAGGGCCAGGCACTGCTTGAGACGCCCCTGAACACGGATCAGTACTTCGACGAGCAGGATAAGTGGGAAGCAGACCGCGAAGCGCTGAACAAGTAATCACTTTGCCCAATAGGGCCTACTGAACAACCATTGCGGGGCTGAACCGCAAATAGCAGTTCAGCCCCGCTTTTATGATGAAAGGGGGACGAGGCAGTGCTCAAATATGTCGGCAAACGCCTGTTGGCTTCGCTGATGACACTGTTCATCATCCTGACAACGGTGTTCATACTCATGCGGCAAATGCCCATTGAGGGGTACTTTGATAACTTTGACAAACTGGATGACGCGGTCATCAACGCCAAGCTGCAGCAGTTGGGTCTGCGTGACCCATTGCACGTGCAACTGAAGAACTTTTACGGAGACCTGCTCCAGGGTGACCTGGGCACCAGCAACCGGTATCGCACGGGCGCGCCTATCACGGGCATCATCGCCCAGAAAGCGCCTATCTCCATACAAATGGGGTTGATGGCCATGGCGGTAGCTTTGTTGGTTGGCATACCATTGGGGGCCAAGATGGCCCGAAGCAAATCCAAGTTATGGGATAAGCTGGGCACAGGGTTTATCGTATTTATTAACGCTGTGCCGGCGGCAGTATATTATATCTATCTGCAAAGCTACGGCTCCAAGGCACTGGGCATTTCCATGCTGTTTGACCCGTCAAAGCCCATCAGTTGGGTGCTGCCGGTGCTCTCCATGTCCCTTGGCAGCATCGCCTATTACGCCATGTGGCTTCGCCGTTACATGGTGGATGAAATGAACAAGGACTATGTCAAGTTGGCCCGCGCCAAGGGTGTAAAAAGTAAGGACATTACCATGGGGCACGTATTCAGAAACGCGTTCGTACCCATGATTCAGTATATTCCCGGCGCCATTCTGTTTACCATCTCCGGCTCCATCTACATCGAGTCGCTGTATTCCATTCCCGGCATGGGCGGCCTGCTGGTGGACGTCATCACCAGACAGGACAACACCATGGTGCAGGCGCTGGTCATGATGTATGCCAGCATCGGCATCATCGGCATGCTGCTGGGTGACCTGCTGATGCTGCTCATTGACCCCAGAATCAGCTTTACCAAACGAGAGGGGGTGCGCTGATGGCTGAGCGAGGTTCAGAGCGCAAACTGCGGGAAGGCATTGAGGCCGTCACTGGTTCCGACAGTTTCCAATTCGCACCCTATTCCGAGTCGGCCGCGGAGCGCACCGGCTATTCCCACTACTCCTACTGGGGCAGCACAATCCGGGTGTTCATGCACAACCGCCTGGCCACCTCGCTGCTGGTGATGCTGGTTGTATTGGTGCTGTTCACCATCATCCAGCCCTACCTACCGGGGCAGTACCCCGCCACCAAGGTCATTGACCATCCCATTTCGCGCATGCAGATGGGCAACATGGGCCCGGGCTTTACAAACGTGCTTTATGAAGCGCCCGCCGGGACCGAGTTGGTGGTCACACCTTATGACAACGACGAATGGGCGGCGGTCAGTAACGTGCGCTTCAGCCTGAAGGCCAGAGAGCAGTTCACCCTGACCGAATACGCGGACGACTGGGTAACCATCGAGTACGACGGGCAGCCGGCCTATGTGAAGAATGACTTCACCACCAAGTTGCGCTTGCCCGAAGACCCCACGGCGGTTCCCTATACCAGCCGCTCCAACTTCCCCATCAAGGCATACGCGTCGCCGGAAGACTACTCCAACAACGGCGATGAGCTGTTTGTGGAAAAGAGCAAACTGGACATCGCCCCCGATGGGCTGAGCGCTGTCACCACAGAGGAAGCACCGCTTCGTCTGGTGCCCAATGACACGCCCTTCCTGTTTGGCACCAACAACGCCGGACAGGACATGTGGAGCATGGTTTGGTCCGGCACCCGCACCAGCCTGTTCATCGGCTTTATGGTGGCTGTGCTGGAGGCTCTTATCGGCATCCTTATCGGCGTCATGTGGGGCTACATCCGCCAACTGGACCGTGTGCTGACGGAGCTGTACAACGTCATCAACAACATCCCCACCACCATTGTGCTGATCATGTTTGCCTACATCATGCGCCCGGGCATCCAGACGCTGATATTCTCCATGACCATCACCGGCTGGGTGAGCATGGCGCGGTTTGTGCGCAACCAGATTGTTATCATCCGCGACCGCGACTACAACCTGGCGTCCCGCTGCCTGGGTACTGGTACCTGGCGCATCATCACCCGCAACCTGCTGCCCTACCTGGTGTCGGTCATCATGCTGCGCATGGCACTGGCCATACCGGGCGCCATCGGCAGTGAAGTGTTCATTACCTACATCGGCCTGGGCCTGCCGGTGAGTATCCC
This sequence comes from uncultured Christensenella sp., assembly GCA_964345845.1. Taxonomy (GTDB): domain Bacteria; phylum Bacillota; class Clostridia; order Christensenellales; family Aristaeellaceae; genus UBA1038. Next base: position 4,576 of record CAYFSN010000015.1, on the reverse strand, counting down.
GTCGCTGGGTAACCTCATCAACATCGGCCGCAAGCTGGTGACCACCTCGCTGGCGTACCAGTTGGTGTTCCCCACCATCGTGCTGAGCCTGGTGACCATTTCCTTCTATGTAATCGGCAACGCATTCGCTGACGCCGCGGACCCCAGAAACCACGTGTAAGGGGGCAAGCGTGATGACAAACAATAACAATGACACCATTCTACAGGTCGAAGACCTAAACGTGTACTTCAGCCTGCGCGGACGCAGACTGCACGCCATCCGGGGCGTCAGCCTGTCCATCCGCCGGGGCGAAAGCCTGGCCATCGTCGGTGAATCCGGCTCCGGCAAAACCGTGCTGACCAAAACCTTCACCGGCCTGCTTGACCAAAACGGGTGGATTGACTCCGGCCGCATCATCTTTGACGGCAAAGACCTGGCCACATTCAAAACGGAAAAAGAGTGGCTGGACATCCGCGGCAAGCGAATCGCCATGGTGCTGCAGGACCCGATGACCAGCTTAAACCCGCTGAAGACCATCGGCAAACAGATTGGCGAGGCGCTGAAACTGCATCAGAACATGACCGGTGATGAAGCGAAGAAGCGCACCATCGAAATCCTCAACGACGTGGGCATTGACGAGGCCGAGCGCCGCATGAAGCAATACCCGCACCAGTTTTCCGGCGGCATGCGCCAGCGTGTGGTCATCGCCATCGCCATCGCCTGTCAGCCAGACATCCTCATCTGTGACGAGCCCACCACGGCGCTGGACGTGACCATTCAGGCGCAGATTCTGCAGCTGATTCGCAACCTCATCGCCAAGTACAACCTCACCGCCATCTACATCACCCATGACCTGGGCGTGGTCGCCAACATTGCCGACCGCATCGCGGTGATGTACGCGGGGGACATCGTAGAAATCGCCACCTGCGAGGAACTGTTCTACTCACCCCGCCATCCCTATACTTGGGCGCTGCTGTCCAGCCTGCCCCAGTTGGGCAAAAAGGGAGAGCAGCTCTACGCCATCCGCGGCACACCGCCCAACTTGTTCCAGGAAATCAAGGGCGATGCTTTCGCGCCGCGCAACCCCCATGCCCTGCAAATTGACTTTGAGGAGCGGCCCCCCTACTTCCAGGTGAGCCCCACCCACTTCGTGCGCAGCTGGCTGCAGGACGAGCGGGCCCCCAAGGTGGAACCGCCGGAGGCGCTGTCGCGCATTTCACCTGAAGGAGGGGATATCTATGAGTGCTGAGAAAAAGCCAGTCATCAGCGTCAGGGACTTACGCGTCGCCTTTGGTGAGCGCAAGCGCCGCTTTGAAGCGGTGCGGGGCGTAACGTTTGACGTGTTCCCGGGCGAAACCTTTGGCCTGGTAGGCGAGTCCGGCTCGGGCAAAACGTCCATCGGCCGCGCCATCATCCGGGTATACCCCACCACCTCGGGCGAAATTTACTACGAAGGCCAGCGTATCTCCGGCAAAATCGACAAAGAACTGGACCGGCGGGTGACCCGCGAAATCCAGATGATTTTCCAGGACCCCATGGCCAGCCTGAATGAGCGCGCCAAGGTAGACTACATCGTAGCCGAGGGGCTCTACAGCACCGACAAGGGGCTGAGCCGGGAAGAACGCACCCGCCGTGTACATGAAGCGTTGATGGACGTAGGCCTGCTGCCGGAGTTCGCCAGCCGCTTCCCCCATGAGTTTTCCGGCGGACAGCGCCAGCGCATCGGCATTGCCCGCGCGCTGGTGATGAACCCGCACTTCATCATTGCCGATGAGCCCATCTCCGCGCTGGACGTGTCCATACGCGCCCAAGTGCTGAACTTGATGAGCAAACTGCAAAAGGAGCGCGGGCTGACCTACCTGTTCATCTCCCACGACCTGTCGGTGATGCGCTTTATCTGCGACCGCATCGCGGTCATCCACAAAGGGCGGCTGGTGGAACTTGGCGCCACGGAGCAGCTGTTCCGTGTGCCGCTGCATGCCTATACTCGGGCGCTGCTCAGCGCGGTGCCCATGCCCAACCCCGCCTACGAAAAGCGCAAGCAGCCCATGGTGTACGATGAAAGCGTGCACGACTATTCCGTCGACAAGCCTGAATGGCAGGAGGCGGAGCCCGGCCACTGGGTGCTGGCCGACCGCGCGGAGATGGATAACCATCTGGAGCGCATCGCTGCGTGCCCCATTCCGCTGGTTATACCATAGTCGGCACTCGCGGACATTCTTTAAACCATGCATAGAACGCTGCCCTTGCAGCGTTTTATGTGTCAGAGGAGGTGCTTTGACACCATGAAGAAGACAATTATTGTTTTGATAGCCCTGTTGCTAACCCTGAGCCTTGCGTCCGCCCTGGCGGAAACCGCGCCGCTTCAGCGGGAGGAGACCATCACCCTGGAGGGGCAGGAGGAAACCTTCCTGGCCACCCAATTCGTTCAACCAGAACAGTACACCCTGTGGTACGCGGACGCGGACTTTGAGCCCACCCCCACCGACAGCGGCACGCGGTTCGCGCTGCGCAACAACTTTCTGAATGCCGATGTGCATCTGGATGTGGAGCGCGTGGGCGGTGCCGGCACGGCACCCGATGCTGCCCTGCAGGCAGCCTCCCAGCGCTTTGAGCAGGACGGCTGGCAGGTAACCCCCGCTGAGGCCGACAGCTTCCCGCTGGCGGACGTACAGACCGTGGGCTTTGCCGCCGCCAAGGACGCGCAAATTGCCCGGGTGTATACGGTGCCGCTTGCAAGCGGGCTGTATACCCTGACCATCACCTATCCTATGGAGGCCGCAGAGGGCTGGGGCGCCCGGCTGTTCCATGTGGCCCTCACCATCGAAAGCCTGTAAACCAACATGCGAGCCCCATCGGCGATACGATGACGGCTGACAACAGGTACCATAACAAAAGCCCGGCTGTGCTTGCACAGCCGGGCTTCTACATATCAGTGTTCTTATTGGAAGATGGTCTTCACCTTGTCCATGAAGCTTTTCTGCTTCTCATATTCCTTGCCGGTGGACTGCTGGTCAAACTCTTTGAGCAGCTCTTTTTGCTTGGCGTTCATGCGCTTGGGCACTTCCACCCGCACAGTGACCACCAGGTCGCCCTTAAAGTTGGTGCGCAGCCGCGGCATACCCTGGTTCTTAATGCGGAACTGGGTGTCCGTCTGCGTGCCTTCGGGGATGCGTTGTTTCACCGAGCCTTCCAGCGTGGGGATGTCCAACTCCGCGCCCAGGGCTGCCTGGGTAAAGGAGATGGGCATATCCAGGTACAGCGTGGTGCCGTCGCGCTTAAACAGTTTGTGGGGCGTTACGCTGACCACAATCTGCAGGTCGCCGTTGGGGCCGCCGTTGAGGCCGGGCTCGCCCTGGCCGTTCATCACGATGACCTGGCCGTTGTCGATGCCGGCCGGAACATTCACCGTGGCGGTGCGCTGCTTGCGCACGCGGCCGCTGCCTGAGCATGTGCCGCAAGGGTCCTGAATCATCTGTCCGGTGCCGTGGCAGGTATTGCACGGGCGCACCGTGACCATGAAGCCGCCCTGGGAGCGCACCTGGCCGCTGCCGCCGCACGTGGTGCAGGTGACAGGCTGGGTGCCGGGCTTGGCGCCGGAGCCAGAGCAGGTTTCACAGTTTTCGTTGCGGGTGAACTCGAAACTCTTCTTCACACCCTTGGCTGCCTCCATAAAGGAGACGCGCAGGCTGAAGCGCAGGTCGTTGCCCACCTGGGGCGCGTTGCGTCCGCGCTGGGCGCCGCCCATGCCGCCGCCAAACAGTTGGTCAAAGATGTTCTCAAAGCCGCCCATGCTGCTGGCGTCAAAGCCAAAGCCGCCGAACCCACCGCCGCCGCCAAAGCCGCCCATGGGCGGGCCGTCCATGCCAAACTGGTCATACCGGGCGCGCTTCTCCGCGTCACAAAGGACGGCGTTGGCTTCGTTTAACTCTTTGAAGCGTTCTTCCGCTGCTTTATCATTAGGGTGCAGGTCCGGGTGACATTCCTTGGCCAGCTTGCGGTAGGCTTTTTTGATGTCCTCCGCGCTGGCCTTCTTGTCTACCCCCAGCACCTCATAGTAGTCACGTTTCGTTGCCATTCTTTCTCCCGTGGGGATGTGGGGGAAGGGATGCGAACTTAAGCTTTGTTCACGCTATCGTTTGCACCGCGCTTCCTCAAACCCATAGCCTGATAGGCCGCGGGGGTTTGCAGGGGCTGGGGCCTCTCCTTTCAGAAAGACCCCAGCGTGTCACACATCCTTGTTACTTAGTGTACTTCGCCGTCCGCGTCCACGGAGCCATCCGCGTTTTCCACGGGGCCGGCGTGGGCTTCCGCGCCTTCAGGGGCGGGGCCGCCCTGGTCCTGGTAGAGCTTGCCGAAGATGTCATACACCTTCTGGGTCATCGCATCCATAGCAGGCTTGATTTCGTCTGCCTTGCCGCCTTCGCGGATCTTCTTGAAGGCTTCGATTTCGGATTCAACGGTGGCCTTGTCTTCAGCGCTCAGCTTCTCGCCGTTGTCCTTCAGCTGCTTTTCCAGGTCGTAAATCAGGTTGTCAGCACGGTTGAGGGTTTCCACCTCTTCCTTGCGGCGTTTGTCGTCGTCGGCGAACTGCTC
>CAYFSN010000014.1:22652-29173 GCA_964345845.1 uncultured Christensenella sp. | reverse complement strand
AAAGTTCTTGGGAAGGGTCTGGGAAACCTTTCTTTCAAGAAAGGTTTCCCAGCGTCCCCTCGTTCCTCGTATCCTATCCTACTGCGCCAATCTTCCTACGTATGTCATGCCGATGTTGGTCATGACATACAGGGTGACGGCGCTGGGGTCTACCTCGGCCGGGAACTTCACCAGGTTGTCGCCGGCGGCGATGACGTCAAAGTGGGTGCCGGGCTGGTTGTCCAGTGTGTAGCCCAACAGGCCGCTGCCGGGCTTTCTGCGGGCGCCGGAGGTGTAGCCCAGTTTGACGGGGGCGGGCATGTCGCCCTGCAGTTCAAAGACGCCTTCCTTGTCGGTGGCTTTGAAGGTGATGGGCAGGCGCTGGATGGCGTTGGTTTCCAGTTCCTTTTCCAGCACGATGTACAGTACCCGGCTGGTCCAGGCGTCCATAAGCTGGCTGCCCTTGTAGCGGAAGCGCGAGGTTTCGTCGGTGTCGGCGGCGGAGTCGCTGACCAGGTAGTAGCGCTCATCACCTTCTATTTCATAGCCGCGGATGGTAATGAGGTGGCCGGGCGTGGTGGTGGGCGCGCCTTCCAGGTAGGGGTAGCTGCCACCGGGCTCGTTGGAGTACTTCACCGACATGCCCACCGGCAGGCCGTTGTCCAGGAAGGTCAGCAGCTGCTCCTCATCGGCGTATGTGACATAGGCTTTGTAGCCCAACTCGCCCGCCAGGGCCATGTTAAAGCTCCAGTTGCCAAAGCCATTGAGGCCGGCGTCATAGTTGTGCAGGGCGATTTCCTCGGGCAGGTACTGTTCCCCCAGCATGTTTAACTGTGTGCAGGTGGTGACGGCAGAGCACATGACGGCGGCCATGGTGCCTTCGCGCTGCATCTGGGAGATGGCCAGGTCGCCGTCAAAGCCGCCGCCGGTGTGGGCCGGGTCGATGGCGCGCTCGGCAATGCCGGTATCCCGCGTGGTGTAGCCCAGGCGGCGCAGGCGGGCGTCCGGCCCTGTGAGGGTGGCGCGCAGCTGCAGCTGGGTAGCGCGGGTGTTGTCGCCGGTGACCCAGGCCAGGTCGGTGTCAATGCGGGCCAGGTCCTTGTTAGTGGACTTGGAGGTGCGCTTGGGCGAGGTTTCCCACGTGCCCCAGCTGAGCCAGTCTGTCCACTCGCCGGCTTCGCGGTGGAAAAAGCGCGCTTCCACCTCCAGGGTGCTTTCGCCTGGTGCCTGGCCGTTCCAGCTGAGCACAATGTACTCAAAGGGCTTCACGTCCATTTCGGCGGAGGTATAGATGCCCTGCTCGGCGCCGTCCACCGCCAAGCCCTCGGAGGTTGTTTTCAGGTGCTCCAGGGTGCCCTTTTCCAGGTCTGCCATTTCCAGCAGCACCGTTTCAAAGGGCGCCTCGCCAAGGGCCAGCAGGGGCGCTGCCAGCAATAATAACGCAGTAAACAGGCTGATGAGTCTTCTTTTCGACATGATGTCCTCCCTCTATGCATTTGTGTTGGATGGGCACAGTATACCAAACCTGGCGCGCCGCCGCAATTTAGCGGCAGCAAAAAAGGAGAGCATCGCTGCTCTCCTTGGTTGGACTTTAAAAGTTTTACTCCGCCACGCGCACCGGCAGCACCAGGTAGGTGTACTGGTTGCCGCTCACCGGCAGGATGACACAGGGGCTGACATTGGTGTTAAAGCGCATGGACATATCCTGCGTGTCGATGTTCTTGATGACGTCCATCAGGTAGCGCGCGTTAAAGGCGATGTTCAACGGGCTTCCTTCAAAGTCGATGGGCAGGCGTTCCACCACGGCGCCGCGCTCGGCGTTGGCCTGAATGGTGAGGCTGTCTTCGGCGATGGACAATTTCAGCAGGTTGTTGTTGCCTTCGCGGGCCATGAGCGCCGCGCGCTCTATGGCGCTCATCAGGTGGGCTTTGTCCACACGGATGGCGGTGGTCCAGGTGCTGGGCAAAATCTGCTTGTAGTTGATGTATTCGCCTGGAATCAGCGGGCTGTAGACCTTGGTGGCGCCGAAGGCAGCCATCATGTGGGTAGCGCTGCAGGTCAAGGTCACCGGGTCTTCGGTGTCGGGCATCATGCGGCCGATTTCGCCGATGATGGCGCCCGGCAGCACGGAGGACCAGGCTTCCTTGCTGGGCGGCACATCGTGGTTAACGTAGATGCGCTGCATGGCCAGCCTGAAGCCGTCCAGGCACACCAGGCGCACTTCCTCCCGGTAGGTTTCCATGAGGCAGCCAGTTAAAATGCGGCGGGTTTCGTCGGAGGATACCGCGAAGATGATGCGGCCCACGGCGTCCCGCAGCTTTTTCTGGGGCAGGGTCAGTACATAGTCGCCGATGACGTCCTGAATCTCCGGAAAGTCGGCCGCGGCCATGCACAGGATGTTGCTCTTGCTTCCCTCTACCGAGATGTTGGCCCGCTGATTGTCCACCACTTCAAAGGAGACATCGCCGCTGAGTTTGCTCAGCAGTTCCGCCAGCAGCTTAGCCGGCAGCAGGGCGCTGCCATCCTGCTGAATGACGGCGGGGATGATGGTTTTGATGGTCATTTCCCCATTAGTGCAGGTTAACTGCAGGCCTTCCTCCAAGGTCTCCATGAAGACACCTTCGTAGGCCAGTTTGGCGGTGCGGGGTTGCAGCGCCCGGGTCACCAGGTTCATGCCCTGGTGTAAATCATTCGCGTTGGCGGTAAAGAGCACGGGTACACGTCCTTTCGCATAGCAGTGGTAGATACCAAAGAATAGCAGTAGTAGTAGGGGGTGTGGATAACGGGGATAACCGGTGTTTTGCCTGTGGTGTCATGATTTTTCCGGCCGGGATAACCTGTTCATAGCGGCCAGACGCCGGTGGACACATCGAGGATAAACCGCGGCCTCGGACCGGGCGGCTCCATTTTTTAGGACACGCTGACCAGAAAACCGGGGCCGGTTTGACCGCGCATGCGGGAACACCCGTTTTGGCCGCGCGGCTTTTCAGCGGCTTTGTCCACCCCGTCCACAGGGCACATTCCACAGCGTGTGGACATCCTTTTCAGGGTGGTGTCAGAGAAACCGCTCCGCCGGACACAGGGTTTTCCCCAGGGGTATCCACAGGCCGCAGGCTGTCTGAGCGCCTTACAGTTTGGAGGCTGCGGCTTCGTCCAGCAGCACGGTCACGTCCGGGTGAATGCGCAGGATGCTGCCCTGCCACTGGGGGTCGATGTCGCCTTGCACCATGTACTTGACGGCTTCGGCCTTGCCTTCACCAAAGGCGACGAGTACGATTTTGCGGGCGCGCATGATACCGCCGGAACCCAGCGAGATGGCCTGGCGCGGCACATCCTTTTCGCTGTCAAAAAAGCGCGTGTTGGCCTGGATGGTGCTCTCGGTCAAATCCACAATGTGGGTGTTGTATACAAACTTGGTGTCCGGCTCGTTAAAGCCGATGTGGCCGTTGTTGCCCAGGCCCAGGAACTGGATGTCGATGCCGCCGTGCTCATCAATGAGGGCGTCATAGCGCTGGCACTCTAACTGGTGGTCCTCGCTGTCGCCGCGGGGCACATAGGTTTCCAGCATGTTGATATGGTCAAACAGCTGCTCGTTCATGAACTTGCGGTAACTGGCGGCATGGTCAGGCGCAACGCCGATATACTCATCCAGGTTAAAGCTGACACACTCGGAAAAATCCAGCAGGCCTTCCTCATGCCACTTGGTCAGCTGCTTGTATGTGTTAATGGGCGTGGATCCGGTGGCCAGCCCCATGACACAGCCGGGGTTTTTGAGAATCTCAGCCGCAAACATCTGCGCGGCGGCGTAACTGGCCTGTTCCGGTGTTTCAAATACATGTACAATCACGGCAACATACCTCCATATCTTTGGGGCATTATACCATATTCCCTACGGTTCGGTACACAAGGGGACGGGCATCTGTTATAATTTGAGCAAATCCATGCAAAGGGGAAATTGAATGCGATCATTGCGCGAATGGACGGCGCCGCAGGCCGTATCGATGTTCTGTCAGGCCGCGGTGCAAAAAGGCCTGATTGACGCCGAGGACAAGGACTGGGCGGTGAACCGTGTGCTGGATATGCTGCGCCTGGAAGCACCGGAGGAGGCGGCCAGCCTGGTGCCGATGCTGAGGCTAAACGAGGTGCTGGTGCACCACGCGGTGGAAAAGGGCCTGGCGGAAGACACCCTGGAGGCCAGGGAGCGCTTTGGCGCGCGGCTGTTTGGCGCGGTGACGCCCAGTCCCATGGCGGTCAGGCAGCGGTTTTCACAGCTGGTGCAGGAAGAGGGCATCCAGGCGGCGTGCGACTGGTTTTACCAGATGTGCCGCGACTGCGACTACATCCGCACCGAGCGCATCGCGGAAAACATCCTGTTTAACGGCATGACGCCAGCGGGCGAACTGGAGATTACCATCAACCTCTCCAAGCCTGAAAAGGACCCGCGGGACATCGCCGCCGCACGCCACCAGCCGCAGGTGGGGTACCCCAAGTGCATGCTGTGCCGGGAAAACCCGGGCTATCCCGGGCGGCCGGGCTACCCCGCCAGGCAAAACCACCGCATCATTCCGATGACGCTGGCGGATGAAAAGTGGTACTTCCAGTATTCGCCGTACCTGTATTACGACGAGCACTGCATTGTGCTGTCGGCGGAGCATCTGCCCATGCGGATGACGCGGGAAAGCTTTGAAAAGATGATGGACTTTGTCGACCAGGTGCCGCACTACTTCATCGGCTCAAACGCCGACCTGCCCATTGTGGGCGGCAGCATTCTGGCGCATGACCACTTCCAGGGCGGCCGGCATGTATTCCCGATGGAAAAGGCGGAAACCTGGTTTGAAATCGCTGTGGATGACCCGGCGGTGCGGGCCAGTGCCATGCAGTGGCCGATGACGTGCCTGAAACTGCAAAGCACGGACCGCCAGCGCCTGGTGGACCGCATGCTGCAGGTGCTGGTGGCGTGGCGGCACTACAGCGATGAGGAGATGGGCATCCTTAGCCACACCTATGACGACCATAACGCCATCACACCGGTGGTGCGCAAGCGGGGCGACGACTATATCGCCTATCTGCTGCTTCGCAACAACCGCACCAGCGATGAACACCCCATGGGCATCTACCACCCGCATCAGCAGCTGCACCACATCAAGAAAGAAAACATCGGGCTGATTGAGGCGATGGGGCTGTTTATACTGCCGGGTCGGCTAAAGAATGCGCTGAAAACCGTGGCGGACGACCTGATGGGCGTAAAGAAACTGAAAGCGGACAACCCGCACAAAACCTGGGTAGAAGAAATCCGCGGTCAGTACCAGCCAGGATTGGACAAAGAGCAGACGGAGGCCTTTGTGCGCGACCAGGTGGCGCAGGTGTGTTACCAGGTGCTGGTGGACACCGGCGTTTATCCCCAGAGCGAACAGGGTAAGCAGGGGCTGCTGCGCTTTTTGCAGACGCTGGGCATGAAAGAACTGCAGGAAAAGGAACCGGAGGCGGAGGAATCGCCCAAGTACGCGCCGCTGAAAAAGTGGCTGACGGAGCAGGAGGGCGACACGCTGACCTGCACGTTTGAGCAGATTGAGCTGATTCTTAACAGCACGCTGCCAGAAAGCGCCAGCATCCACAGCGCTTGGTGGGCAAACGAGCGGGACGGCGGGCATGTGCAGGCGCGCGGCTGGCTGGATGCGGGCTATGAGGTGGAAAGCGGCATCGACGCGATTGAAAAGCGCGAGGTGACCTTTGTGCGCCCCAAGAAGCGCAAGAAGAAATAAGCACCCCTATACACAAAAGGGGCATTCCTGCTGGAACGCCCTTTTTTGTACGCACGCTTGCCTTCTTTAACTGGCATCGGCTTCTCGTGTTGCTAAGCTACAAAGCCGTCTCCGGTTCCGAAAACCCTTTCTCCAATTAAAGTTCTTTGGGGGTTTGGGGGCTTTCTTTCAAGAAAGCCCCCAACGTTCTCTCGTTCCCCCGTTCCTTGTCCCCGTACTACTCCGCCACCCGCAGTACCACCGCCGTGAGGGGCGCAAGCTCTATCTGACCGAGAAGGGCATCATCCTGCGAACTGGGCGCCAGGGTGACGTCCACCGGCGCCTCAATGGGCTGGGTGCCGGCGGTTTCGCCGTCGACCAGCACTTGTGTACGGCTGAGGTCAAAGGCGTGGTCGGTCAGGCTGAGGGTGCGGGGCTTGGAGTCGGCGTTGACGGCGACCAGGTAGATGTCGCCGGTGTCTTGTGAGGCGGCGGTGAAGGCCAGGAGCAGGTCGCTGTCCCGGATGTCGGGCGTGATGATGCGTTTGATTTGTGTGTCAATGGTGTCGGCTGTGGCGTAGCTGAAGGCATCGGTGGCGCGGCGCAGGGCGATGAGGCCGCGGGTGTAGTCCAGGGTGCGGCGGTGGGCGGGGCTGTTCATGGCGGTGTCCCAGTCAAAGGCGTTGACGGCGTCTGAGCTGTTGTAACTGTCGTGGATGAAGTAGGGGTAGGTGAAGGGCTGGCCGTCAGCGTCCAGCATGTAGGTGGACTTGGCGGGCGGTGTATCGACCGGGCCCATGT
>CAYFSN010000014.1:0-22633 GCA_964345845.1 uncultured Christensenella sp. | reverse complement strand
AGTCCGGGTGGCGGAACTGCTTGGTGCGGCCGTATTCCTGGCCGCTGTGCAGGAAGATGATGCCCTGATGGGTGAGCAATAGGGCGTTGCCCAATCGCTGGCGGCGCAGGATTTCGTCCTGATGGGTGTCCGGGTCTTTCTTGATGGAATGGGCAATGACGTCGTGCAGGGTGAGGTTATCGTGGGCGGCGATGTACTGCACGATGTCGCCGGGGTCGTCTTCGGAGACATTGCCCGGGCGGGCGATGATGTTGTCATAGAGTAAAGCAATGCTGCGGGTGCCGCCGGTGAGGAAGCGGGGCTGGCCTTCGCTGCCAAAGCCGCTTTTCAGTTCGTTTCTGACTTCGTCGGAAAAGACGGACACTTGGTCGGTGTCACCCATCCAATCCTGGCTGGCGGAAGGGACGCCTGTGACGCCGTGGTCGCCGTTGAAGGTGCGCCAGCCTTCGCCCAGCCACAGGGCGTTGGGGTTCAGCGGGCCGACTTCTTCCCAGGCCATTGTCAGGGTGTCTGCGTCCAGGCTGCCCATCATGTCAAAGCGGAAGCCGTCCACCTTGTAGGTGTCGGTGAGAAAGCGCAGGCTGTCGATGATGAGCTTGCGGGCCATCAGGTGGGTGCTGCCCACCTGGCCGCCGCCAAAGCTGCCCTTGGGGCGGCCCTGCGCGTCCAGGAAGTAGTAGTAGTTGGGCTCGATGTCGTCCAGCAGCTCCACAAAGGCAGTGTGGTTGTAGACCACATCCAGGATGACGCCCATGCCTTTCTGGTGGATGAGGTCCACCAGCTGCTTAAACTCCTCGATGCGCTTGCTGGGGTCATTGGGGTCGGTGGCGTACATGCCGGTGAGGGCGAACCAGCTGTGCGGGTCGTAGCCCCAGTTGTAGTTTTCGTTTTCGCTGGCGTAGTGGGGGGAGCGCTCGCGGTCCAGCTCGTTGACGTGGTAGTAGTTGAGCACCGGCAGCAGTTGAATGTGGGTGACGCCCAGGTCTTTTAGGTAGTCCAGGCGTTCGGCGAAGGCGGTGAAGGTGCCGTAGGGCGCGGTGAGGTCGTCCGCGATGGCGGGATGGCTGGTGAAGTCCCGGATGTGGGCTTCGTAGATGATGGCGTCTTCCCGGTCGACGTAGCCTGGGATATTGGCATAATGTAACTGGGGCCCAATGGCGGCGGGGTTGACCAGGGCGGCTTTGCCGACGGTCTCCCCGCGGTCGTTCTGGCTGTTCCAGGCGGCCATGGAAGGGGCGTAGGGGTTCAGCACCAGGCGGCTTTCACCGCCGCGGGTGACGCGGAAGTGGTAGTAGTAGCCGGTGAGGTCGGCAACGCCGGTGTTTGATTGGTGCAGGGTGGTCTGCCAGACGCCCTTGTCACCCTTGAGCATGGGCAGGGCATCTTGCACCACGGTGTACTGGTCGGCCTTGTCGTACAGCACCACCTCCACGCGCTCTGCGGTGGGCGCCCACAGGCGCAGCACCGCGGCGCCGTTTTTCAGCAGTTGGGGGCCCAGGTCGGCGGTGGTTACATAATTGGCGTCAATGTCCACCCACGGGGCGGGGGCGGCCTTTGCTTCCGGGGCGGCCAGCTGGTAGGGGTTTAAGCGTACGGTGTCGTCACCTTGTTTGAGGTAGTTCACCCGGGCACCCTCCGTAAAGTCAAAGGCGTAGTCCGCGGTTTGGGTGCCGTCCTGTCGGTTGACGAGCAGAAAGCCCACCTGCTTCGCGTCAGGGCTTAAGGGAATGTCGGCATAGGCACCCAGGGGGCCTTCAGCGGGCGTTAAGGGGGTGGCGCCCACGGGCCAGGCACCAACTTGCTCAGACGGCGTGGTGACATCGCCCCAGAACCAGACGCCCAGGTCATTGTAGGCACCGTCTTCCACAAAGTAGCGCACGCGGACGTGGCCGTCGGGAATGGCGCGCAGGTCTTCAAAGCTGACCACCAGGGCGTCGTTTAGCCACACCTCCTGCAGTTCAGGGGAGGGCAGCGGGATGATGACGTCCTCCGGCGTTTGCTTGTTGCCGGCGCTGTCGATGACCAGCACGCCCACGTCCAGGGCGTCGTTAAGCAAGGGTAGGTCCACAAAGGCGCTGTCCGCCTGGATGTTTTCAGGCGGAAACAGCGTGCGGCCGTCCGGCCAGGCGGCGACCTGTTCAGAGGGGGTGGCCACACCGCCCCAGGACCAGAAGCCCAGGTCGGCATAGTCGTTTTGCTGGTTGACATAGTGTAGCCGCAGGCTGCGGCCGGGGGTTTCAGCGAGGGCGCCGGCGGGCAGCATAAGCACCAGGGCCAGCAGGCAGGCGGTGAGCCGGGTCAGGCGGTGGTTATTCATATACGTCCTCCTTTGACTATGGGGAAGCATGTTGGTATTGGAAACAACTTGTTTTCCCTATTATACCAAAAAAGCAAGTGAGCATACTCTTAGATATGCTCACTTTCGTGTTAACCCTAGTAAAGTTCTTGGGAAGGGTCTGGGAAACCTTTCTTTCAAGAAAGGTTTCCCAGCGTACCCCGTAGTCCGTTCCCCGTCCTTAGCTCATCAGCGTCTTCTGGCCTTCCAGGGCGCGCAGCTCGGATATTTCCTCGGAGCATTCCAGCACGCCAAGGTAGTTGCCTTCGGGGTCGCGCACGGCGAAGTAGCGGATGAGGATGAAGGCACCGCCGCGCTGAATCCAGTAGGACTCGGTGTCCTTCTTGCCGTCCTTGAAGGCCTGAACCAGGGCGTCGACGGCGGCGAGGGACTTGGGCGGGTGGCAGTCTTCCACGCGGCGGCCGATGATGGTGCGGGTGCGGGGGAAGATGCGGTTTTCTTGCTCGCTGAAGAAGTGCACGGTGTCGTCCGCGGCGACAAAGGTGATGTCGCAGGGCAGGGTGTTGAGCAGGGCGGTCAGCTCCGGCGTGGTGAAAAAGCCGCTGGGCAGCTGTATGGCGGCGTCGGGGCGGGGCTGGGGGGCGGAGACGCCTTCCCTGAGCCACGCGTTGGCGTCGGACATGCTGGCGCCTTCAATGGCGTCGGCAAAGGCATAGCCAATCTGGTTGCTTTCCTGGGCGACGGTGCGCCAGGCGGCGTCATCCAGGTGCTGCAGTAGCAAGGGCTTGAGGATTTCCTCTTCCTTGGTAATCATGGAGGTGAGCTTGTCGAGCATCACGGGGAAGACGTCCTTCACTTCCTGGTCGCGGCGGCCTTCGGCGGCGGCGCGGATTTGCTTGATGAGGTCGCGGATTTCGTCATCCACGCCCCACATCACCTTGGGGGGCGCTGTGACGCCTGCCTTCTCCAGGTAGGGGAAGAACAGGTTTTCCTTGCGGCTGTAGTGCTTGTCTACCTTGTACAGGCCGTGAAGGGCATTGACCAAGGCATCGCGCCCGGCGTCGTGGTCATTCAGGTATGCGTCCCGTGCGGGCAGCAGGGTGCCGTCGATGAAGCGGCGCAGGCCCACGTTTTCCTGGGAGAAGATGAACAACGGGTGTCCGGCTGGTAGGGCGGCATCGGTGCCTTCCTGTACGGCGCCTTCAAAGAGGGCGGCGTGCACGTCGCACAGCTGCTGCACCTCTTCTAATTGCATGCCTTCTTCCATCAGCATGCGTTCCGCATCGGCGATTTCCTGTGCCGGTACATCGGCGAATTCCTTCTTAAAAGCCGCCCGCACCTGCTCCAGGGGAGCGCCGGCGCTGAGCTGGCCAATGAAATGTTTTACCCGCTCCTTGCGGGTCGCGTCCAAATGCTGTGACATGGTTGCCTCCTTTGTTGATGGTACAATCACAGTATATGGAAACCGACCCTAAAAATATTGACCAAAATCAACATATACATCGTTTGCATCGCTTGCGCAGTTTTTCCGTTCTTATCCACAGGCATTGCGCCCCCTCGGGCGGTCTTTTCGGCGTGAAAAACCGAGAAAAGGGCGATTTGTGCACAGATAATCCACAGCTTATTGTGGATAACTACCCTTTGCATAAAGCCTCCAGCGGCATGCAAAGGCCACAAAAAGCCCGCCGCATGGCGCGGCGGGCAGAAGGGTGAGGTACTTAGCGGTGTGGTTTACGCTTCAATGGGGGCCAGGCTGGCCTGGAAGTGGCGCAGGATGGGCGGCTCCCAGGTGATGCGGTAGCCGGCCTTGATGTGCTCGCGGTTCTCCCACACGCGGGCAATGCCGTCGATGACCATGTCATAGTGGCTCTGGGTGTATACGCGGCGGGGAATGGCCAGACGGGTGAACTCGTTTTGCGACTTCAGCTGCTCACCCGTGTCTGGGTCATTGCCCATCATGAAGCTGCCGATGTCGCAGGTGCGCAGGCTGCATTCCTTGTACAGCTCCACCGCCAGCACCTGGCCGGGAAACTGGTGGTAGGGCACCTGGGGATAAAACCGCGCCGCGTCCAGGAAAATGCCGTGGCCGCCGGCGGGCGCCTGGTAGGGAATGCCCAGGTCGTCCAGCTTTTGCCCAAAGTATTCCATGGTACCTAGGCGGTAGCGCAGCCAGTGTTCGTCCAGCCCCTCTTTCAGGCCGACGGCCAGGGCCTCCAGGTCGCGGCCGCTGAGGCCGCCGTAGGTGTAAAAGCCCTCGTAGGAGATGCAGTTGGCTTTCACCTTCAGCACGCAGGGGTGCTGGTCATCGCGCACGCCAATGAGGCCGCCCATGTTGACGATGCCGTCTTTCTTGGCGCTCATGGTGAAGGTATCGGCCAGCTCAAAGAAGGCACGGGTGATGTCCAGCGTGGACATGTCCTTGCATTCGTCCTCGCGCAGTTTGCAGAACATGGCGTTTTCAGCGAACCGCGCCGCGTCGATATTCAGCGGCAGGTTGTACTTTTTGCACAGCGCCGCGGTCTGGCGCATGTTTTGAAGGCTCACCGGCTGGCCGCCGGCGGAGTTGTTGGTGATGGTCATCACCACCAGGCCGATGTTCTGGGCGCCGTGCTCCAGTATCAGCTGCTCCATGCGCAATACATCCATGTTGCCCTTAAAGGGCGCGCGCAGCTGGGTGTCGGCGGCTTCCGGGTTGCAGGCTTCCAGGCAGCGGGCGCCGGCCAGCTCCACATGGGCGCGGGTGGTGTCAAAAAACAGGTTGGAAATGGCAAACATGCCCGGCTTTAAAAAGGCTGGGAACAGCACCTTCTCCGCCGCGCGGCCCTGGTGTACGGGCTGTATGAACTGGTGGCCGAAGATGTCCCGCGCGGTGTCCACCAGGCGGTAGTAGCTTTTGCCGCCGGCGTAGGCCTCGTCGCCCTGCATCATGGCGGACCACTGGGCGTCGCTCATGCCGTTGGTGCCGGAGTCCGTCAGGGTGTCCACGTAGACGTCTTCGCCGCGCAGACGAAACAGGTTGTAGTCGGCATCCTTCAGGAAGCCTTCCCGCTGCTCGCGGGTGGTCATTTTGATGGGTTCCACCATCTTGATGCGATAGGGCTCGGGGATGAATGTGGGCATACCGGTTCCTCCTTCGTGTACCCCGGCGGGTGAAGCCAGGGCCAATCAATGGGGAGCGCGCGAAAGCGCGTTCCAATGTTGTGCCCCGGTCATCGCGTATACGACTGGCGGACGGCTGCGCCGCGAATGCGGCTGGGAAACAATGCGTGAAACGCAGGCACCCATGGGCGGGCGCTGTCTATTTCACTATGTGTTAAGAAAATACCATCAAGCGGCATGGATGTCAATGGCCGGCGAAAAGAAACCAGAAAAGACAAAAAACGGGACAGCAATCCGTCGAAAAACTGAGGTTTTTCGACGGTTAGGCTTTTTGGCCGTCTACCGCGTCAGCGTGCCCTCCATTTCCTTCCGCCGCGGGACGCGGCGGGGCGTACATTTCGGGACGCTTCCTTCCACTTGAAAGACTGCGGTCTTTCAAGTGAGAGGAGGGAACCCGCAGCGCACGCCTCCGGTCCGCTTGCGGCCCGGAAAGGGAGCGAAGGGATTTCCGACGAGCTCCCGGGCGGTAGACGGCATGAAACCCTAGGGGCGCGCCGCTCAATCCGCAGGATTGACCGGCGCGGTCGGCTTTGCCGACTTGCAAACCTCTGGTTTGCAACCTTCACTACGCAAAGGCTTGCCGCGCCACCGTACACGCCGCTGGCGCGGATTGTATTCGGAGGGCTTCGGCCCTCCGAACCTCCCATTGGGTTTTTAACAATCTAAAGCGGGACAGCGATACGCTGTCCCGCAAGAGTTGATAGAAAACGGGTTATTTCCCGGAAATGGTGATGCCGTCCACCGCCAGCCAGGGCAGCAGGTTGTGTCCGTCGCTGACGCGCTCGCGGCTGATGCCCCGCAGCTTCTTGACCATCTGGGCCAGGTTGCCGGAAATCATGGTTTCGCTGACCGCCGGGCCGATTTTGCCGTTCTGGATGAGGAAACTGTTTTTCGCGACGCCGGAGAAGTCGCCGTTGCTGGCGGGGCTGCCGCCGGAGAAGCGGTCCACCAGCAGGCCGTGTTCAATGCCGGCGATGAGGTCATTGAGGGACTGTTCGCCGCCCTCCACCACCAGGCTCATGCTGCCGTTGGGGGCGGGGGTCAGGTTTTTCTTGTTGGCGACAAAGCTTGACAGCGCGAAGGCGCTGAGGACGCCCTGCTTGATGATGTCATAGTCCTGGCTGAGGCGGCCGTCAGGCATATAGCGCTCACCGCAGACCACGTGGCTGTCAAGCGGCGCGGACCGCACCGTGAGGGCAGGGTCGGCCACCTGGGTGCCCAGCTTGTCCTTCCAGGGGCTGGTGCCGTCCAGGATGGCGCCGTCTGCCACAAAGTTGCCGATGAGTTCACCCAGGATTTCGCCGGAGCAGTTGGGGGTGAAGATGACAGCACCCTCTGCCTTGCCCTGATGCGCCTGGGTCTCGATTTGCTTTTCAATATCGCTGAGCATCTGCCGGGTGGTGCCCAGGTCGATGAGGGGCGTATCCAGGTTGTCGGTGGAGACACCTACGCCGTTGAAGCTGGAGGTCTTGTCGCCCTCGTGGCCGTTAATCATCAAATCGTAGCTGTACAGGCCCTCCAGGGCGTTGTAGCGGGCGCCCAGGTTGTTAAGGTATACGGCTTCCGCCCGGGTGTGGCTGACAATCATCTGCTCAATCATCACCTTGGGGTATTCACGGCCGATGTCGGAAAGCAGTTCCTGCGTGCGCTCAAACAGCTTATCCATGTCGCCCTCGGGGGCGCCCAGGTTGAAATCCTGCTGTTCGCCCGGGTACAGTTGCCACGCCTCATCCGGCTGGGCGCTCTGGGCGGAGGTCAAGGCGTCCTGCACCGCGGCCTGTACAGCGTCTTTTGAAAAATCGTTGCCCGCCACCTTTCCGCGGCAGTGGTCTTTGATGAGGGTGAGGTCCAGGGCGTTGTCAAAGGTGGTGCGCAGCAGGCTGAACTGGCCGCCGTCCACGTTGAACTCGCGCTTTTGTACGCTGGTGGCCTGCACGCTGACCTGTTGTGCGCCGGTATTCGTCAGTTGTTCCAGGGCGAATGCCGCTGTATCTTGTACGTTCATTTATCTGCCTCCTATGGTGACCTGGCACTTCAGCTCCGGCCCGCCCAGGCCCACTGGCATGGGCTGCTTTTTGCCGCAAAAGCCGCTGCTGGACCAGTTCACGGTGTCGGACACCATGCTGACGGACTTGAGCATGTCAAAGGCCACGCCGGAGATGGTGGTGTCCAGCAATGCGCGGCCCAGCTTGCCCTGTTTGATTTCGTAGCCCATGGTGATGCCAAACATGAATTCGCCCGTGCTGTCCGCCTGGCCGTTGCCGGTGTGCAGCAGGTAGTAGCCGTCGTCCACGGAGGCGATCATGTCGTCCAGCTTCTGCTGGCCCGGGTGCACGGCGGTGTTGCGCATGCGGATGAGCGGCTCATCGTTAAACAGCCACGCCCGCGCGTTGCCCTGGGGCTTTGCGCCAAAGTGCTGGGCGCTCTGCCGGTTGTGCATGTAGCCCTTCAGAATGCCATTTTCAATCAGCAGGGCGTCCTCCGCCTCCACGCCTTCGTCGTCCACATAGACGGGCAGCGGAGCCTGTTCGCCAAAGGCGGTGTGGGCAAAGTCCGTCATGGAGACCAGCTCGGACGCCACAGGCTTGTTGAGCATGTGCCCCGCCACCGAGCCGCCCAGCACCAGGTCCGCCTCCACGGTGTGGCCCACCGCTTCGTGCGCCAGCATGCCGGCCAGTTCGCCCGCCATGATGACGGTCTTCAGCCCGGCGTCCGCGTACACGCCCTCGGCCTTTTGCATTACCATCTCATAGAGCTTATCCACTTCGGGGAAAAGCTGTGCAGGGTCGGTGAAGTTGCCCGAGAAGATGCCGCTGCCGCCAAAGGGCTGAAACACCTCCACGGGTGCACCGTCCTTGCCCTTGGCGGTGAGGAACAGGTAGATGTAACTGCGGGGCGACAGCGTATGGCTGGTAAAGCCGTCAGAGGTGGTCAGCAGCTTTTCCATGCTGTCCGCGTAGGCAGACAGCGTGCGGCTTTCCAGCCCCGGGTATTTGCGTTGGATGTAGTCATCCACGGCCTTTAAGTAGTCGATGTAGTATTTCTGCGGCACGTCGTCCACGGGTTTATCCGGGGCGCGGTTGCCTTGCTTGACGGCGGGCAGGTCACCCAGGCCGCGGCCGGCGTGCCCGGCCAGGAAGGCCGCGTTTTCGGTGGCGTTTTTCAGCACCCGGCGCACGGCGTCGTCGGACAGTTCCGCCGCGGAGGCAAAGCCAAACACGCCGTCGCGGTAGCTGCGGGCGCCCACGCCCTTGACATCGGAGCGCTGGTTGCCAATCAGGGTACCGCCGCGCATGCTGACCCGGCGGGTCAGGTTGCGCTGGGCGCGCAGCTCAGTGGCGGCCCCCGGCGCGAAGCCCGCGCGGTGGCTGGAAACAATATCTGGTAGCATGTGGGTCCTCCTTTTATGCAACAACTTCTTGTAGTATACGTGCCGCCAGACAGGGCGTCAAACCATTGGCTGCCTTTTCATGTCAAACATTGGTCAAGGTTCTTGTATTATTGCGATGTGACAAAAGCGCGCCGGAGAGATGTTTCTCCGGCGCGCTGTGTTGTGCTGTTTGGCAGCTTACTTAATCTTTGACTTGTCCAGCCCGTCCAGGTACTGCTCCAATGCCGGGGTGATTTCCGCGATGGTGCCGTCTTCAAAGGGGCTCTTGAGGCCGCTTTGGGGCACCAGCTTCTTAAAGGGCACCGTGCCGGACAATCTGCACAGCTTCATGTAGCTGTCCCACGCGGCCTGATGGTCCTTCATGTCCCAGGCAAAGTACTGCAGCGCGCAGATTTGGCTGAGGGTGTAGTCCAGGTAGTAGAAGGGGTACAGGTACACGTGCAGCTGCCGCTGCCAGCGGCCGCCGTTTTCCAGGTAGGCCATGCCGTCATAGTCGATGCCGGGCAGGTATTTTTGCTCAATGGCCCGGTACTGGCGGCGGCGCTCTTCGGGGGTGGCGTCCGGGTTTTCGTACACCCACTCCTGCAGTTCGTCAATGCTGGCGCCGTAGGGCAGGAAGCTGAGCGCGTCCACCACATGGGCGTAGTAGTACTTTTCCGTGTCTTCCTTGAAGAAGCGCTCCATCCAGGGGTGGGTGAAGAAGTCCATGCTGATGGAGTGGATTTCCGCCACTTCGCTGGTGAAGTCGGTGATGTCAATCAGCCGCACATCGCGCTGCAGCCAGCCCTGGAAGGCGTGGCCCGCTTCGTGGGTCAGCACGTCCACGTCGCCTGAGGTGCCGTTGAAGTTGCTAAAAATGAAGGGGACCATATAGTCTTCGATGAACGTCATGTACCCGCCGTTGGCCTTGCCGGGCTTGGTGGTCAGGTCCATCAGCTGCTGGTTGACCATGGTCTGGAAGAACTGATGCGTTTCGGGCGACAGCTCCTTGTACATTTCGCTGGCCTGCTCCACCATGTAGGGCTCTTCGCCCTTGGGGGTGGGGTTACCCGACAGGAACATCAGCGGGCTGTCGTAATACTTCATCTGGGGAATGCCGATGCGTTCCGCTTGCTCTTTTTTGAACTTCTGTACCAGCGGCACCACGCTTTCCACAATCTGCTTGCGATAGTTTTTCGCGTCCTGCTGGTCCCAGTCGGTGCGGCCCATGCGCGCGTAGGCAACGGGGATGAAGTTGTCATAGCCCAGCTTTTTGCCGATGCCGTGGCGCACCTTCACCAGTTTGTCATAAATCTCGTCCAGCTGCTGCTGGTGCCCGGCAATCCAGTTCCAGGCGGCTTCACTGGCGCGCTTGCGCATGTCCCGGTCGGGGGACTGCATAAACGGCGTCAACCCGGACAGGTTGCGCACTTCGCCCTCAAAATCGATTTCGGCGGAGGCCATCAGCTTTTGATATTCGGTGGACAGGCGGTTTTCCTCCACCAGGTCATCCACGATTTCCGGCTTAAAGGTCTTGAGCGAAACTTCGTACTTCTCCAGCAAGTGCTCGCCAAACTCTTTGGCGACATCGTCGCGGAAGTCGGACTCCAGGATGATGCGGGCCGCTTCCGTGCTGATTTCCTGAAAGCGCGGCAGCTGCTCGTCCATGACGGTGTTTTCCCCGTCATAGAAGGGGTCCTTGGTGTTGATGGTGTAGCGGATGTGCGCCAGCGTGCGCTGGGTGCGCAGGTAGCGGCTCTTTTTGTCCAGCGCTTCCATGGCTTCAAACAGCACTTCAGCGTTGGACGCCTTCTCCATTTCCTTGAGCAGCGCCTTCATTTCCTGAAACAGGGTGTCGAAATTTGGCCGCTCGTAAATCATATCTTGGAACTTCGTCATCGTTTTTCTCCCTTTCTTCTAAAACTCTACCTTCCATTATACCCCGCCAGTACAGTATTGACCAGCCAAAACGGTCGAATTATGTCCAAATTGCGCTAAGTTTACAAACTTTAAACGTACATTTCGCCCGCGCGGCAAGGGTCTGCCGAAATAATCACGCAGTATTGACCATTGCGTGACCAGGCATGATGAGCACCAAGATGTTTTTATAATGTTTTTTGGAGAATGTTTGAAACATATGGCGGCGCAATTGCGTCTAAATAAGCAGAGACCATAAAACCCGCGCTGTGTTATACACGGCGCGGGCTTATTGTATTTGTTATTGAGCTACTTCTTTTCGCCCAGTTGCTTGTCCTTTTCAATGACCGCGCGCACCGCCTGGTGCACCGCGTGGGAAAAGCCGCAGCGGTCCAGCGCGTGCACGCCCTCCACCGTGGTGCCGCCGGGGCTTTGCACCAGGTCCATCAGGTGGCGGGGGTGTTCGCCGCTTTCCAGCAGCAGCTTGGCGCTGCCCAGTGCCATTTCCGCCGCGATTTGCTGGGAAAGCCCCCGCGGCAGGCCGGCCTGTACGCCGGCCGCGGCCAGTGCGTCCACAAACTGGAACTGAAAAGCCGGGGCGGCGCCGGCCAGGGCTGTAAAGGCGGGCAGCAGCTGTTCTGACACCGTGTGCACGGTGCCAACTGATGCGAACATGCTCTGCGCCAGGGCAATGTGCTCTTCCCGGGCGGCCGGGCCCGGACACAGAGCGCTGCAGGCGCTGAGGACACGGGCGTTGATGCTGGGCAGCACGCGCACCACGGGCACGTCGTCGCCCAGCGCTTGGGCATAAAGGGATAGCGGCAGCCCCGCCGCGATGGTGATAACCAGCGCGCCGGGCTTGAGGTTGGAGGCGATGTTCTCTAGTACCTGCGGCATCACCTGGGGCTTTACCGCCAGCACCACCACGTCCCCCTGCCGGGCGGCCTCTTCGCAGCTTTGGGCAAGGGTGACACCAAGTTCATCCCGCATCTGCCGGGCGCGGCCTTCATCCGGCTCATAGCCCAGCAAGGTGTCACCTTCATAGTTCTTCGACTGCACCATGCCCCGCAGGATGGCGCCTGCCATGTTGCCCAGGCCAATGAATGCGTAGGTCATGCCCGCACCTGCCCTTCTCCTTCAATGAGGTATTTGTAGCTGCACAGGTCGCTGACCCCCACGGGGCCGCGGCAGTGCAGCTTTTGTGTGCTGATGCCAATTTCCGCGCCGAAGCCAAACTCGCCGCCGTCGGTAAAGCGGGTGGAGGCATTGTGGTACACCGCCGCGGCGTCCACATGGTCAAAGAAGCGCTGACGCGCGCTCTCGTCCTCGGTGACAATGGCCTCGGAGTGGCGGGTGCCGTACCGGGCGATGTGTCGAAGGGCGTCATCCAGGCTGTCCACCACTTTCACGGCCATGATGAGGGCGTTGTATTCCATGCCCCAGTCATCGTCTGTTGCCGCGCGCATGGCAGGCACCAGCGCCCGGGCGGCATCTTCGCCCCGAAGCTCCACCCCGGCGTCCATCAGCGCCTGGGCGATGGCGGGCAGAAGGCGCTCCGCGATGTCCCGGTGCACCAACAGGCACTCCGCGGCGTTGCAGGTGCTGGGGCGGCTGCACTTGGCGTTTTTCGCGATGGCCAGCGCCATGTCCGGCTTGGCCGCGCGGTCGATGTACACATGGCACACCCCCTCGCCGGTTTCAAGCACCGGCACGGTGGCGTTTTGCAGCGCCGACTGTATCAGCGCCCTGCCGCCCCGGGGGATGAGCAGGTCCACAAAGCCCCGCAGTTGCATCAGGCGGGCGGCGCTTTCGCGGGTGGTGTCCTGCACCAGCTGCACGCAGTCCGGGCTGAGGCCGGCTTCCTCCAGTGCCTCCTGCACCAGGCGCACCAGCGCCAGGTTGCTGCGAATGGCCTCCTTGCCGCCGCGCAATATGACGGCGTTGCCGCTTTTGAGCGCCATGGCCGCCGCGTCCAGGGTGACGTTGGGGCGGCTTTCATAGATGACCGCCAGCACCCCCAGCGGCACGCTGACCCGGCGGATATGAAGGCCGTTTGGCCGGGTGTCCTGCCATAGCACGCGGTGCAAAGGATCCGCCATGGCGCGTATTTGCAGCACCGCCTCTGCGATGTCCGCGATGCGCTTTTCTGTCAAGCGCAGGCGGTCCAGCATGGCTTCGCCAATGTCCTGGGCGGCGCTTAGGTCTTCCTGGTTGGCGCGCAGCAGCGCGGGGGTGTGTGACACCAGCCGTTCCGCTATCAGCCGCAGGGCCAGGTTTCTTTGCGCGTGGCCGGACACCGCCAGCCCGCGGGCGGCCTCCTTGGCTTTCATGCCCAGTGTTTCCATCAATGTACCCCCTCAAATACCGTGCCGATGTCGGCGCCTTCCAGCGCCAGGTAGATGTTCTCCGCCGGAATGCCGTTGATGATGCGGGTGCGGATGCCCGCCTGCGTGGCGATTTCCGCGGCGCGCACCTTGGTCTCCATGCCGCCGGTGCCAAGGCCTGAGCCCGCGCCGCCGCAGATGCGGTACAGTTCCGGCGTGATGCTTTCCACCCGGGGGATGCGCCTGGCGTCCGGGTTGGTTCTGGGGTCGCCGTCAAACAGGCCGTCGATGTCAGACAATATCAGCAGCTCATCTGCGTGCACCAGCCGCGCCACAATGGCGGACAGGCTGTCGTTGTCGCCGTAGACTATTTCCTCTACCGCCACGGCGTCATTTTCGTTGATGATGGGCAGTACGCCCAGCTGAAACAGGTTTTCCAGGCAGTTCACCAGGTTGTGGTGGCGCACCGGGTCTTCCACGTCTTCGCGGGTGATGAGCAGCTGCCCCACGTTGTAGCCGTATTCGGCGAACATTTTATCGTACATGAACATCAGCTCACACTGGCCCACCGTGGCGGCGGCCTGTTTGCCGGGCGTGTCACCGGGGCGTTGCTTTAGCCGCAGCTTGCCCACGCCCACGCCAATGGCGCCGGAGGGGACCAATACCGCCTGGATGCCGCGGTTCATGATGTCGCTGATGACCCGCACCAGGTGCTCCATCTCGCGGATGTTGGTGCGCCCGGAAGGATGCGTCAGGGTAGAGGTGCCTACCTTGATGACGATGCGCTGTACTTTGTCTGCCATAGGGCCTCCGAACGTTGAAATACACAAATAATTATACGTTGGGCGGCCGGGGAATGCAACGCGGGTACCGGGAATGAACAAAGCGGCGCGGCGAAGCCATGGCCCGCCGCACCGCCCTGCTGTATGCAGATGCTGTTAGATGACCCAGTTGCCCTTTTCCAGGATGGTAACGCGCGTGCCGTCGGATTTGACGCCCACCACGCTCAGCTCCGGACCGCCCACCATGAAGTCCACATGGGTCATGGACTTGTTCATGCCAACTTGTTTCTTTTCCTCGTCGGTCATGTCGTCGCCCCGCTCGTGGTTTTCGGTGTAGGCGCTGCCCAGCGCGAAGTGGCAGGAGGCGTTTTCATCAAACAGTGTATTTTTAAACAGCAAGCCGGTGTTGGAGATGGGGCTGTCATCCCCCACCAGGGCCACCTCGCCCAGGCGGCGGGCGCCCTCATCGGTATCCAGAATATCTTGTAGTATGTCCTTGCCTTGGGCGGCGTCAAAGTCCACCACCTGGCCGTCCTTAAACACAAACGTCATGCCGTCGATGATGCGGCCGCGGGTGCTCAGCGGCTTGGTGGCCTTCAGCGTGCCGTTCACCTTGTAGGCATGGGGCATGCTGAAAACCTCTTCGGTAGGAATGTTGGGCATGAACCGGTCACCCCGGCCCACCAGCTGCGAACTGCCGCCCAGCCAGAGGTGGCCCGCGGGCAGGTACACCTCCAGGTCGGTACCGGGCGCGGTGTACAGCAGTTTTTCAAAGGCTTGCTCGTTTAAGAAGTCCTGGTGGCTGGTCAGCGCCTGCTCGTGCTGTTTCCAGGCGGCAACGGGGTCCTCCTGGTCGGCGCGGGTGGCGGCGAAGATGTTGCGCCACAGGGCGTCCATGGCCTGGGGAAGCTGCATGTCCGGAAATACGCTGGCGGCCCACGCGGGCGACGCCACCGCCACCACGCACCACTTCACCCGGTTGCCCATGGTGTAGGGCATCAGCCGCTCAGAGGCCACCGATTGCGCCTTTTGCCAGCGGCTGATGCGCTTGGGGTCGGCGTCCTTCAGCAGTTCCGGGTTGGGGGCGTGCAGGTTCAGCACGTGGTAGTTGTGGTTGTAGGCGGCTTCGCTGAAGTCGGCAAAAAAGTCCGGCACGCTGTCAAACGCCGCGTCCGGCGCCAGCATCATTTTGGACAGCGTCATGCTGTCATCCGCGAACACCGGGTGGATGTTGTGCACGCCCAGTTGGTAGGCCTGCTGGGCGATTTCCCGCGCCAGGGGCAGGCCGTGCTCGTTGATGCGCAGCATCAGGTTGTCCCCCGGCTGAATGTTCAGCCCCACTTTCAGTATCAGCGCCGCGTACTTTTTGAGGTTGTGTTCCAGGCTCATAGGCCCTCCTTATGTGGTTGGTTGGTAGAGGTGATGTTCCTTGATATAGTCGGCTACCTTTGGCGGCACCAGGTCGTCGATGGGTTCGCCTTTGCTGACCGCCGCGCGCACCATGCTGGAGGACACCGTCAGCCCCGTGCCTGCAAGCAGCACGCTGTGCAGGCCAAAGGTTTCCTGGTAGGCCGCCTGTTTTTCTCGGATATACGCCGCGTCATCGCCGGGGCGCATCATCACGGCCATATCACACAGCTGCGCCACACGCCCGGCCGTATGCCAGGTGGGAAACAGCAAGAAGGTGTCCGAGCCCACCAGGTAGGTCAGCCTCTGGTGCGGGTTTTGCTGTTTCAGCGCCAGCAGGGTGTCCACCGTGTAGGTGGTGCCGGCGCGTTTTAGTTCCATATCGCTGGCCCGAAAGCACCTTTCGTGCCCGATGGCCAGTTCCACCATGCGCAGGCGGTGAACGCCCGGCGTGACCGGGTCTTTGTGCGGCGGGTCGCCGTCGGGTAAAAACACCACGCCGTCAAGCGACAGCTGCCGCAGCGCTGCCTCTGCGATTTGCACATGCCCCTTGTGTATGGGGTCAAAGGTGCCGCCCATCAGCCCCAGGTTCATAGGCTGCCTCCGTAGTGTATGGGCGTGTCTTCCGTGACGGCGATGCCCTCCCCCCGGCGCAGCGCGTACAGCCACGCCTGCTTCACCGCAAGGCCCGTGATGTCCCTGAGTGCCCGCATGTACCAGCGCATCTGGTCGCGGTAGCGGGCAAGGATTTCAGCACCGCCGGCCCGGTCAGTTTTGTAGTCAATCAGCACCCAGGCACCGTCCTCCAGGAAACAACAGTCCAGCACGCCCTGCAGCACCAGGCCGTGCTCCGCAAACAGCGAAAACGGCCACTCCCGCTGGGTTTGCTGGGCATTCAGCAGGCGCTGCCCAAGGTCGCCGGCGAAAAACGCGGTCAGGCATGCCGCGTCCACGGCATGCCGCTCCAGGTCGCTCATCATACCAGCGTCCAGCAGGCGGTTCAGCTCTTTGTCGATGGCCTCCGGCAGGTCCTTCGCGGGTATGCCCCGCAACGCCGCCAGGCTGACCGCGCTCAGCGCCCGGTGGGTGGCCAGGCCGCGTTCAATGCTTTGCTCCCGGCTGCCGGCGGGCGGCAGCAGCACGCCCTCTTCTTCGTAGGCGCGGCGCTTGGTGAAGCCGGTTTCTTCCTCTACTTCTACCACGTGGCGTGTCAGCTGTGTCACCGACAGCTTCAGCGGGTGGGTGTCCGGCTGTCTCAGGGGCGCCAGTTGCTGTTGGGTTTCTTCACTAACAGGCAGTATAGGCAGCGGAATAGGGCCCGCTTGCTCCTCGCCGGGGCTTGCGCGAAGGCTATCAGCAGGGCGGAAGCGCACGTCAAACACCGCCCCGTCGGGCGCCGTCCACCGGGTGTCGTCATCCGTTTGCAGGGCTGGCCACAGGCTTTGGCCCACCCAGTCCATCATGTTGCGGGCGCCGGCCGCGGCGTGCTCATCGGTGCCGCGCCAGTGCTTGCGCGCGTCGTCCACCTTGGCGGGGGCGGTCAGCATCAGCAGGCGCTCCTGCGCGCGGGTCATGGCCACGTACAGCAGCCGCGCCTCTTCGCTGCGGGTCTCCCGCTGGCGCTTTAGCTGAATGGCCTTGCCCTGCAGTGTCCAGTAGCTCATGCGCTTGTCGGGGTCTACCTTTTTCAGCGCCATGCCGGCCACCGGGTCCAGCAGCAGCACCTCGCCCTGGCCGCTGAGGCGGAAGCGGTGGCTGAGATCCGGCAGAATGACCACCGGAAACTCAAGCCCCTTGGACTTGTGGATGGTCATGATGCGCACCACATCCTCCGACGCACCCAGCGTGGCCGCGGACTTGGCGGTGTCCTGCCGGCGCGCTTCGGTGACCCGGTTTAAAAAGCCATGCAGTGTCTGGGGCTGGGGGTCAGGCGCCGCGCGCTCGCACAGCAGGCGCAGGTTGCCTCGGCGCAGCGCGCCCTGGGGCTTGGCCCCGGCCAGGGTATACAGCCCGGTTTCCCGCAGCAGACGCCGCAGGAAGATGTCCAGCCGCGTATGCTCGCTCTGAAAGCGCCAGCGGTCCAGCGCCTCTTTGGCGTCCTTGGCGCGGCCCGCCTGCTGTGCCAGCCGGAAAAACACCTGGTGCAGCGGTTCGTCCTTTTGTTCGCGCGCCAGGGCCAGGGAGGCCTTTTCCATATCATCCCAGGAAAACGGCGGCGCCGAAAGCGCTGCCAGCAGCAACTCGTCATCGCAGGGGTTGTCCAGCACCTTTAACAGCGTCAGCAGGTCGGTGACCTCCTGCACATCAAAAAACTGCCGGTCCGCCTCGGAGTAGACCGGGATGCCCCAGCCCTGCAGAATATCCGCGATTTTGCTCGCGCGCCCGGAGGCACTGCGCAGCAGGATGACCATGTCGCGAAAGCTCAGCTCCCGCCGCTTGTCCCCCTCACCCATGTGGGTGCCCTTTAGCTGCAATATGCGCTCGGCAATGAGGGCGGCTTCCTTTTGTGTGGCGTCCAGCTGCTCGCCGTCGTCATCGGCAGCGCTGTTGTTTTCCGGCGGGGTGATGATATGCAGCTCCACCGGCGGGTCGTTTTTTGTAGGGATGCCGGGCTTCAGCGCCGCGTCGGCGTCGTAGTCAATCTCCAGCCGTTTGCCCTGCAGGGCGTGGGTGAACACATGGTTCACCCCCAGCAGGATGTTGTTGCGGGAGCGGAAGTTCTCGCTCAGGTGGATGATGCGCTCGCCCGCGTTTTCCTCCGGCCGGAAGTGGTCATACTTGTGCATGAACAGCCCCGGGTCCGCCAGGCGGAAGCGGTAGATGCTCTGCTTCACATCGCCCACCATGAACAGCGTGGCATTTGGGCCGTGCAGGCTTGCGATGATGGCCTCCTGTATGCGGGAAATGTCCTGGTATTCGTCCACAAACAGTGCGTCGTACTGCTGGTGTACCTCCCGGCGCACCACCGGGTCCTTCAGACAGCCCAGCGCCAGGTGCTCCAGGTCGTTATAGTCCCACATCTGGCGGCGGGTCTTCAGCTGTTCGTAGTGGTCGTGCACCCGGCGGGCCAGCCTGCACAGCGCCCGCAGCGCGGGCTGGGTGAAGGCCACATCATCCTCTGCTTTTTCAAGCGCCGCTTCGTCCACGGGCAGCGCGTCCACACAGGCGGCCACCGCGGCCTTCAGCGCGTCGCGCACTTCTTTAAAGCGCGTTTGCAGCGCCTTGTCCTCTTCAGGCGGCGCCTTGGTGCTGGGCAGGCGCAGGTAGATGGGGTTGCAGTTGGGCGGCAGCTGCCCATGCTGGCGCAAGTGCGACAGCAAGGCCTGCACCAGGTCATAATCCGTTTGCGCGCACTGGGCATAGCGTGCGGGCCCGCCCGGCAGCCCAATGATGCGCTGTTCCTCTTCGGCCAGGCTGGCGGCGTGCTCGGCCCGCTCCAGGGCATCCTCCAGCAGATAGCAGTACCAGGCACGCTGCTTCACATCCGCTTGCTGGGCCTGCAGCTGCTGGTCCATCCAGCCCCAGGGGTCGTCCTGCGCCATGAGAAACTTATAAAGGTCCCGAACCGCGTCTTCCAGTTGCGTATCCGTTAACTGTGTAATGAGCCGCTGTTCGTCTTCGCCCGGGCTTTCGTACAGCGCCTCCATTTCGTCCGCGATGGCACGGTCCAGCAGCGGCTTGGTGCTGCTTTCATCAGCGGTGCTGCTGTTGGGGTCGGCGCCCACGGCCTGGAAATAGCGCTTAATTAACCGGCCGCAAAACTGGTGCAGCGTGCCAATGTCCGCGCGGCCCAGCGCCTGGTACTGCTTTCGCAGGTGCGGGTTGCCGCGCGCCTCCTGGCTGAGGGCTTCCATCAGGCGCTCGCGCATGTCGCTTGCGGCGGCGCGCGTAAAGGTGACCACCAGCATGCGCTCCACACTGGCGCCGCCACGCAGCAGCGTCATCATGCGCTCAATGAGCACGCTGGTTTTGCCGGAGCCCGCCGCGGCGCTTACCAATACGCTGGGGTTGGGGGCGTGGATGGCGGCCAACTGCTTGTCCGTCCACTTACGCATCCGCGTCCTCCTGCGGCCAGCGATAGAGGGAGTATAGGTAGCCGTCCAGGTTGGTGCGCTGGGTCACCCGCACCTGGGGGATGGACAGCCGCTGCATCAGCGTGTGCAAAATGCACAGCCCGGTGGGCAATATGTGCAGCCGGCTCAGCGGCATGCCGGGGATTTGCGCGCGCTCGTGCGGCGTGAGCCGTGCCAGGTGGTACAGCCAGTGCTCCACCTCGTGCGCCTGCACCAGGGTATCGTCTTCTGGTTGCATGGGAAAGGGCAGCCCCTGGATGAGGCTGACCAGCGTCACCCCCGTGCCGCCCACCAGCGCCCAATGGTCGGGCTGGGGCAGGTCGGCCGGCAGCGCCGCCAGCACCACATCAGCCGCCAGTTTGCTGGCTGTGAGGACATCCTGTTCGCTGTTGATGGCCTGCCAGTTCAGCAGCCTTGAGGCGCCCAGCTGCATGCTTCGGGCCGTTTGCACCTGGCCGTCCGCGCCCACAGCCACCTCGGTGGAGCCGCCGCCGATGTCAATCATGCCCTGCAGCCCCGCTTGGGGCGGTATGGCCGTGGCCGCCAGGTAGCTAAGCCGCGCCTCCTCCTCGCCGGAGATGATGCGGTTAATCAGCAGCGGCGCGGTGGCCGCCACGTAAAAGTCCAGGTCGTTGCGGTTGGCGGCGTCGCGCATGGCGCAGGTGGCAATCAGCCGCAGTTCCTGGGCGCCGGCGTCCTGCGCTTTTCGGGCCAGCAGGCTCACCGCCCTGGCGGTGCGCTCCATGGCCTCCTCGCTCAGGTGCTTTTTCTCGTTCATTGATAAAAAAAGAGCCGTTTCCTCGCGCCCGCGTACGGGCGAAGAAAGCGACTCATCCAGGTTTGCCGTCAGCATGCGCACAGAGTTTGAACCAATGGCAATCACGCCCACCCGTCTGTCGCTCATGGGCGAACCTCCTCTCCCCAGAGAACCTCTGGGTTGACCACCACAAAGCGGATTTCTCCTTCACTGAGGAAGCCGTGCTGTGTGCGGGCTTCGTTGGCGATGAAGTCATCCGTGCTGGCCAACTGCAGTTTTTCGGCCATATCGGCCACTTCCTTTTGCTTCATGCTCACGGCGTAGCTGCCGTCGCTCACCTGGCCTGTCAGCAACTGAATGTCGCCCGACAGGCGCAGGTTAATCACCGTGAACAAAGCCACCACCATCAGCATGGCGGCCACTACAAATACAATGGGTACCTGCGCGTAGCGCAGTTTATACATTTGGCGTCTGCGGGCCATGGGGCCTCCTGTTAAGCGATTTGCCGGCCCTTATGATACCACATCGTCTTCCTGCCCGCGCGTCAGCGCGCCCTGGGGCGGCGCGACGTCGTGGGGGTCAATGCGGTTGACTTCCGTGTAGTGCGCCAGCATGTTGTTCACCGTTTCCAGCTGCTTGGCGCTCAGCTTGGCATTGCTTAAGTCCTTTAATATCTGCACCGCCACGGTGTCAGACAGGTAGCGGAACAGCCCGGAGCCCCACTTGGCCAGGTGCGCCTGGCGCATGTTGGCCTGGTAGTTCCAGTAGAGGAAGTTTTTCGCCACCTTTTGCGGCAGCGCAAGGCGATAGTCCTTATGGGCGCTGACCCAGCCGGCCTCGTCTTCGCCCTCAAACCGGCCCTGGTTGCCGGGGTAGGCTTCATCGATGATGAACACACCGTTGATGAAGCGCTGGCTTTCCTCCTGGTCGGGCAGCTTGGTGGTCAGCACGCACAGGCTGCCGGACTGTGCCCGGGCCATGGTCACCGGCTGGCCGTTGGTGCGCAGGCCCGCGCGGGCGCGCCACATGTTGTCGTCCGTCCACGGGGCTTCCTGGCCCTCTTCAAAGGCCGCGCGGAAAGCCACGTTGCTGTCGGCCTTTCTGCGGCGTGGGCGCAGGCTGTGCACCATTTCCCGCACGGTGGGGCGGGGCGGGGCGGCCGCTTCCGCTTCGGCGATTTGCTCGCGCCGCTCTTCAATTTGGGTTTGTACGTACGCCTGCGCCTCTTCGTCCACCATGGTTAGAAAGCGAACAAAGGCCTTGGGGTAGGAAAACTCCCGGACTGACTTTTTAAAAGCGACCCGCACATACGCGCGGTCGGACGCCTCTTCCACCTGCCCCTGCAGCTCCTTGATGACGCCTTCGCCAAATTTCTTGTGTACAACTTTCAAGCCAACGATGTCCATCAGTGTCGAATCCTCGCTTCGTATTTCATTTCTACTATATATTATAGTCGGCTGGGGGCGCCAAAATCAAGTTTTTGATTGCATTGGCGCAAATTGCGTGGTATATACATGTGTTTCGCCTGTTTGCGGCGCGCGCTTTTTTCTGTGCCGCTGTTCGTGCTATACTGCAGCTACTTACATATGACATCAGTGAGGAACGAATATGAGCCAGCAA
The DNA here is from genome assembly GCA_964345845.1 of uncultured Christensenella sp. Classification (GTDB taxonomy): domain Bacteria; phylum Bacillota; class Clostridia; order Christensenellales; family Aristaeellaceae; genus UBA1038. The sequence continues at coordinate 928 of CAYFSN010000014.1, read as the reverse complement.
AAAACCATCGTCATTACCGGCGGCGCGGCGGGCATTGGGCGCGCGACGGCCGCCCTGTTTCATGCTCGCGGCTGGCGGGTGGCGGTCACCGACCGGCAGCCGGCCGATATACCGTGCGACTGGTTTTACCAAGGTGATATCAGCGAACAGGAAACGCTGGAAGATTTTGCCCGGCAGGCCGCTGCGCGCTATGACAGCATTGACGCGCTGGTCAACAACGCCATGCTCAGCCGCGGCGGCTACCCTGATTGCGGCTGGGCAGACTTTCTGTGGGCCCAGCAGGTGGGGGTGGCGGCACCGTACTACCTGACAACTTTGTTGGCGCCCAGCCTCGCGCCCGGCGCGTCAGTGGTCAACATGGCGTCCACCCGGGCGTTTCAGTCGCAGCGCGGCACAGAAAGCTATTCTGCCGCCAAGGGCGGCCTGGTGGCGCTGACCCATGCCATGGCCATGTCGCTGGCGGGCAAAGCGCGGGTGAACGCCATCGCCCCGGGGTGGATTGACACAACTGATACGGTTTTTGCGGGGCCGGACGCCCAGCAGCATCCTGTTGGGCGCGTGGGCATGCCTCAGGACATCGCCGAGGCCGTGTGGTACCTGTGTTCGCCCCAGGCTGGGTTCATCACCGGTCAGTGCATCACGGTGGACGGCGGCATGAGCAAGCAGATGATTTACCACGGCGACGAGGGCTGGCAGTTAAATTAATGGAAGAAACGCGCTGACGCCGCTTCCGGTTGGAGGCGGCGTTTTGCTTGGTTTTCATTGGTGATTTGGCGTTTAGAAACAGTTGAAACAGGGTATATTATATAATACAGCATCATTTTCTGTGGGGTGTGTGCGCAAACATGTCACCCAAAGTCACTTGAAAAAACACGAAAAAAGTGCTTGACATAGAAAAGTTGGTGTGGTAATCTACTCGGGCACCCCT
>CAYFSN010000013.1:29774-31107 GCA_964345845.1 uncultured Christensenella sp. | reverse complement strand
AGGCTTCCGCCCGGCCCATGATGATGCAGTTGGTAATAATCAGCCCGACGTAGGGGCCCAACTGCTTGGAAATATCCGGCAGGAAGGCCTGCAGCACCAGGTCCACCATAATGACATAGGCGGCGATGACCAGCGTTTGCACCAGCATGCGCACCCGGTGGGGAATGATGTTGCGCATGGCGGACAGCGTCAGGCTGGACAGCGCCGTGACCACGCTTAAGCCGATGCCCATGACCAGGGAGTTTTTCATGGTGTTGGTCACCGCCAGGGACGAGCAAATGCCCAGGATTTGCCTTAGTACCTGGTTGTCGGTGAACAGGTTTCGGCGGATAATCGCCTTGGTGTTTTCAGCCATTTATTGCACCTCCGCCTGGTAAAAGTCGTCGTTAAGGACTTCGTTTACAATCTTCAGCACAGCGTTGGACGTCTGGGTGGCGCCGGTGACGGCGTCAATGCCATCGCCATAGCTGATGGGCGTGCCCTGCACAAGCGGCACCTCGCGGAACTGCTGCTTAAACCAGTCCTCATCGATGCGGCCGCCCAGGCCCGGGGTCTCGTTTTGCGCGGTGAAGACCAGGCCGGTGGCCTTTTCGCGCTGGGCGTCCACGCCCAGGTAGCCGCGAATGGTGCCCCACAGGCCGGCCCCTTCAAAGGGCATGGCGTAGCCCTTGGTTTCGCCGGCCTGCACCAACGTGTAGCCGCCTTCCCCCTGGAAGGTGCCGGGCTGAATGTCGCTTTCAAACCGCGCCCGCACCTGGTCGTCGTCCAGGCCTTCTTCCAGGCCGAAGGCGTACAGCACGGCGCGCTGCTCGGCCAGTTCACGGTGCCCGGCGATGCTGGGCTTAAAGGCCTCAAAGGCCGCCGCCAGCGCGAACGTGAACACCGCGGACAGCACAATCATAAACACCAGGGTATACACAAAGCCTTTTTTCATGCCGCGGCCTCCTTGGCGGGCAGCTTGGCTTTGCGCTTTTGCTGCCAGTTTTTATACTGCAGTTCCAACAGCGGGGTGAGCGCGTTGGCGATGAGGATGGCGAACATCATGCCCTCGGTGAACAGGCCGAACACGCGGATGATGACGGTGCTGAGGCCAATCAGCAGGCCAAAGACCCACTGCACCTGCTTTGTCTTGGGGGCGCTGACGGGGTCGGTGGCCATGAACACGGCGCCAAACAGGAACCCGCCCGACAGCACCGCGAACAGCGGCGGCACATTGCTGACCCCGGCGTAGTACAAAATGGCGCTGAGTAAAAGCCCCGAGCCGATGGTGGACACCATGATTTGCCAGGGGGCCACCTTGGTGTACAGCAGGTAGGCGCCCGCCAGCAGGATA